>JABMNB010000213.1 GCA_013205335.1 Rhodospirillales bacterium | reverse complement strand
GTGCCGATGCGGTCGTAGGCGCGCTCGGCCAGCAGGAAGCGCATGCCGGTATCGGCCAGGGCCCCGGCGTAGTGGTCGACGTCGTTGGAGTCCTCGAGCACGTGCGTGGTACCGCTGCGCAGCGCCTCCAGCGCGCCCAGCAGGGCAAAGGCGCGGCGCTCGTCGGGCGTCATCTCGGGCAGCGGGATCGGCGACAGGCCGCCGGTGAAGGGCGGCTTGTGCGAGGGCGAGAGATCCTCGAACACGCCGCGCGCCAGGGTCATGGTGAAATGCGTGTGGATGTTGGCGAAGCCCGGCATCACCAGCTTGCCCGTGCCGTCGATCTTCTCGGCCCCGGGATAGCTCGCCAGCACGTCGGCGCTCGGGCCGATCGCGGCGATGCGGTCGCCCTCGATGGCGACCGCGGCGTTGTAGTGAACGCTGTCCGCATCGTCGACGGTGACGATGGCGGCATTGTGAATCACGATGGTCAACGTTTCCCCCTATTGGTTCTTGTCGGCGGCGAGCGCCCTATTGCTTCTTCTTCATGTTCCAGAACATCGGCACCGGCCCGGCCAGCTGGTCGGTGATCGTGGTGCGCATGGCGACGGGCATGATGTACTGGCCGAGATTGGCATACATCGGATACTCTGACGCGCGCACCTGGATGGCGATCGCCAGCTCCTTGCGCTGGGCCTCGGTGGTCGCGCGGGAGAACGCATCGCGCAGCTTCTCGATCTGCGGGTCGCACGGCCAGCCGACGTTGGCCTTTTCGCAGGTGGCCGCGATGTAGGACATCATGATCGGATCGAGCAGGTCGGCCGACACCCAGGTGGTGATGAAGGCGTGCCACCCGCCCTTGTCCGGCGCCTCCTTGCGCGTGCGCCGCGACAGCACGGTCTGCCAGTCCATCGCCTGCATGTCGACGGTGAAGCCGCCGCGCTCCAGCAGCGACTTGACGATCGGCGACAGCCGGCCGGTCTGGGTGTCGGTGGCATAGAGCAGCACGACGGGCGTGCCGTCGTAGCCCTCCTGTTTGAGGATCTCCTTCGACTTGGCGAAGTCGGAGTTCAGCTTGTCCTCGAAGCCCCTGTCGGTGGCGAACGGCGTGCCGCAGATGAACAGCGCCTTGCATTCCTTGTAGTATTTTTCGTCGCCGAAGCCCGCGATCAGGAAATCCTTCTGGTTCAGGGCATAGAGCGCGGCCTGGCGGATCCTGGCATTGTCGAACGGCTTGTGCAGCGTGTTGAAGCGGAGGTTCATCTGACCTCCGAGCTTGTTGTAGGTGCCGAGGACGATGTTCTTGTCCTTGGCGAGCAGCGGCAGAAGCTCGATCTCGGGCTGGTCGATATAGTCGATTTCGCCATTCAGCAGCGCGTTCACCGCCGTCTGGGCATCGGTGATGTTGAGCCATTCGACCCGGTCGACATTGACCACCTTGCCGCCGGCCAGCCCCGAGGCCGGCTCGCTGCGCGGCTTGTAGTCCTTGAACTTGTCGTAGACCGTCTTTTCGCCGGGCCGCCACAGGTCCTTGCGGAAGACGAACGGGCCCGAGCCGGTGGGATCGCTGATCTGCACGTTGTTTGGCGTATCGGCGACACGCTTGGGCATGATGAAGGGCACGGTGGAGCTGGGCTTGCCCAGCGATTCCAGCACAAGGCCATAGGGCTCCGTCAGCACCATCGCGAAGGTCTTGTCGTCGACCGGCTTCAGCTCCTTCACCAGCGAAAAGAGCTTCTGGCCCATCGCGTCCTTGGGCGCCCAGCGCCGCAGGGAGGCAATGCAGTCCGCAGACGTGACCGGCGCACCGTCGTGGAACTTGAGCCCGTCGCGCAGGGTGAAGGTGTAGGTGAGCTTGTCGTCGCTGATCTTCCAGCCTTCGAGCATCTGCGGCTGCACGGCGAGGTTCTCGTCCATGGCCAGCAGCGTGTCGTAGACCATGTAGCCGTAATTGCGGACGTTGTAGGCCGAGGTCCAGATCGGATCGATGATCTTGATGTCGGCATGCATGACCGCACGGATGGTCTGCGCCTGTCCCTGTGCAGAAAGCGCAAGCAGCGCCGTCGCCGCGGCCCCAAAAGCCCACTTCATCGCTCGCATGGCCGACCCCTTTGCTTCCCGTAGTGCTCTTCCGGTCGACCCTCCCCAAAGTCGGTCGACCCGCTGCTCACGACGCAATCGGCATGCCATTTCCTCCCTGCGGACCCGGCGATCCACCGCCTGCTTTGGTCATGCTAGGCTCCCGCCAACGGAGGAGAGTTCATGTCAAACTGGCAAAGCCGCTACCAGCGCCTGCTGTTCGATCGGCCGCACCCCCTCGTGCTGCGAGTCACGATGAACCGCCCGGAAAAGTACAACGCGACCGACGCGATCATGCACCGCGAGCTGGTCGATGTTTGGCGCGACATCGACGGTGACGACACCGTCAACTGCGTGATCATCCAGGGCGCCGGCGGCAAGGTGTTCTCGGCCGGCGGCGATTTCGACATCATCGAAAACAACATCCGGGACTACAACGCACTCCTGCGCACCTGGAAGGAAGCGCGCGACATCGTCTACAACGTCATCAACTGCTCCAAGCCGATCGTCAGCACCATGCGCGGTCCCGCCGTCGGTGCCGGCCTCGTCGCCGGCATCCTGGCCGATGTGTCGATCGCCTCGAAGAAGGCCAAGATCATCGACGGTCACACCCGGCTCGGCGTCGCCGCCGGCGACCATGCCTGCATCGTCTGGCCGCTCCTCTGCGGCATGGCCAAGGCCAAATACTACCTCCTGCTCTGCGAGGCGATCGACGGCGAGGAGGCCGAGAAGATCGGTCTGGTCTCGCTCTGCGTCGAGGACGACCAGCTCGAGGCCAAGGGGCTGGAGGTCGCCACCAAGCTCGCTGAGGGCGCCCAGACCTCCATCCGCTTCACCAAATATGCGCTCAACAACTGGCTGCGCATGATGGGGCCCACCTTCGACACCTCGCTCGGCCTCGAAATGCTGGGCTTCCTCGGACCGGAAGTGAAGGAAGGCCTCGCTTCGCACCTCGAGAAGCGCAAGCCCAAGTTCGATCCGTATTCGCCGATCTGACAGGAGCCGATCATGCGCGGACTGGATGGGAAGAACGTCATCGTGACCGGTGGTGCCGGGGCGATCGGCGGCGCGATCTGCCGTCGCTTCGCGGGCTACGGCGCCCGTGTCGGGGTATTCGACAAGAATCTCGACGGCGCGCAGAAGATTGCCGGGGAGATCGGCGGCCATGCTTCCGGTGTCGACATCGCCGATTACGAGGCGGTCGGCGCGGCGATCGCCGGCTTCGAGCGCAGCGTCGGGCCGACCGACATCCTGGTCAACAACGCCGGCTGGGACCGCTTCGCCAACTTCGTCGACACCACGCCCGACCTGTGGGACCAGCTGATCGCCATCAACCTGCGCGGACCGCTCAACATGAGCCACTTCGTGCTGAAGACCATGGTGGCGCGCGGCAGCGGCCGCATCGTCAACATCGCCTCGGACGCCGGCCGTGTCGGCTCCTCGCAGGAAGCCGTCTATTCCGCCTGCAAGGGCGGCATCATCGCCTTCACCAAGACGGTGGCACGCGAGGTCGCGCGCAAGGGTATCACCCTGAACGCGGTCTGCCCCGGCCCGACCGACACGCCGCTGCTGGCCGCCGTCGCCGGCGACGACGAGCGCGGCCGGAAAGTGCGCGCCGCCCTCGTCGGCGCCATTCCCATGAAACGCGTCGGCCAGCCCGAGGATATTCCGGGGGCCGTCTGTTTCCTGGCCAGCGACGATGCGAGCTTCATCACCGGACAGACGATCAGCGTCTCCGGTGGTCTCACCATGCATGGATGAAGGAGTGTTCCCGATGAGCGAATTGTGGATCCAGCCGACCGGTGCGGCCCTCGCCGCCGACGTCCACGGCGTCGACCTCTCCCGGCCGGTCAGCGACGAGGTGTTTGCGCGCATCGCCGACGCCTGGGCCGAGCACCTGGTGCTGCGCTTCTCGGGCCAGAAGCTCGACGACCGCATGCTGATGCAATTCAGTGCCCGCTTCGGCGAGCTCGACCGCGTGCCGATTGGGGCCGCCAACCTCGATCGCATCAATTCGGGCGTCGTCCCGGAAGCCGTGGACTGGGTCGCGGTGATCGCCAATGCCAAGAAGGACGGCAAGGAGATGGGCGGGCTCGGCTCCTACGAACTCGTCTGGCACACCGACATGTCCTACAATCCGCTGCCGCCGCGGGCCTCGCTGCTCTACGCACTGGAAGTGCCTGCCGACAGCGGCAATACCGGCTTCCTCAACATGTATGCCGCCTACGAGACGCTGACGCCCGAGCTGAAGCGCGCGATCGAGGGCAAGACCTGCATCCACGATTCCAGCCGCAACTCGGCCGGTGAACTGCGCAAGGGTTTCCAGCGCACGGTCGACGTGCGCCACACGCCGGGGGCCGTGCATCCCCTCGTCCGCCTGCACCCGGTCACCGGCCGCAAGGCGCTGTTCCTCGGCCGCCGGCCCGGCGCCTACGTCCACGGGCTGGAGGTCGAGGAGAGCGAAGCTTTGCTCGACGCGATCTGGACCCATGCGACGCAGGAGAAGTTCGCCTGGTACCAGAAGTGGCGCGCGGGCGATCTGGTGATGTGGGACAATCGCTGTGTCATGCATCGCCGCGACTCCTTCGACGAGAACCTGCGCAGACTGATGCATCGCACCCAGATCGTCGGCGAGACCGTCCTGGCGGGCTAGCCGCCATGAAGCCCGTGCTCTTCGCGGCCGGCCTGTCGCTGCTTCCCGTGGCGGCGCTGGCCGCACCCGATGCGGCGCAGACCGCCGCGATCTGCGGGCAACGCACGGCCTGCAAGGTCGCGAAGACATTCGATGCCGGCCGGTCGCCCACCGACACGCCTCTCTCTGTTGTCGAGGTCCGCCTTGGCCTTGCCGACAAACCCAGGGATCAGGACGAAGGCTGCATCAGCGGCGACGGGCGCGACGGCGGCGTCGAGTACTGGCTTTTACAGGGCACGGCACCGCCGAAGCAGGTACTGCAGCTCTGCAACGACG
>JABMNB010000212.1 GCA_013205335.1 Rhodospirillales bacterium | reverse complement strand
CCGCGCAGCACCCAGTCCTGGCGCATCGCCTTGTCGTCGCGCGCGATGCCCATGGCGGCGAACAGCTGCTTGGCGACGCCGACCTGGCGCTCGCGATGGGCGCCCTCGTAGGGACCATGGGTGAAGATGTCCCGCTTCGACGGCTTGCCCGCGACCATCTCCTCCATGTTGCGGCGCCGCACCTCGTCGAGCGGCGCGCCGGTCAGGACATGGACGTGCCACGGCTGGCTGTTCATCGACGACGGCGCGCGCTTGGCATCCTCGATGATCTCGGCGATCACAGTTTTCGGCACCGCCTTGTCCTTGAAGCCGCGGGTGCTGCGGCGGCTGTGCACCAGTTCCTGAAAATCCATGTGTCCCCACGCTCTCGAACGAGACGATTGATCGAGCGGGGCAGGATAGCAGGCGTCGCGGACCGGGAAACCGCAGGCGCCGCGCCGGTTCCGTAAGGCGGTCGTCGGCGGCACCGCGCGCTCAGCGGCGACGGGACACCGCGGCGCCGGATTCGTACCAGCCCTTGCTCGCGTTCACGATCTTCACCACCGACAGCATGACCGGCACTTCGATGAGAACCCCGACCACGGTGGCCAGCGCCGCCCCGGACGAGAATCCGAAGAGGCTGATGGCGGCGGCCACCGCCAGCTCGAAGAAGTTGCTGGCGCCGATCAGCGCCGAGGGCGCGGCGATGCGATGGTCCTCGCCGGCCGCGCGGTTGAGAAGATAGGCGAGGCCGGAGTTGAAGTAGACCTGGATCAGGATCGGCACGGCCAACAACGCGATGATCAGCGGCTGCGCGATGATCTGCTCGCCCTGGAAGCCGAACAGCAGGACAAGCGTCGCCAGCAGCGCGAGCAGCGACGCGGGCTGCAGCCGCGCCAGAAGACGGTCGAGGCCCGCCTGGCCTCCCTTCGCCAGCGCCGCACGGCGCACGAGCTGGGCGAGGATCACCGGCACGAGAATGTAGAGCACGACCGAGAGCAGCAGCGTCGGCCACGGCACGACGATGGCGGAGAGGCCGAGCAGCAGCCCGACGATGGGCGCGAAGGCCACGAGCATGATCGTGTCGTTCAGCGCCACCTGGGTCAGCGTGAAGTCGGGCTCGCCGTCCGACAGGTTGCTCCATACGAACACCATCGCGGTGCACGGCGCCGCGGCCAGCAGGATGAGCCCGGCGATGTAGCTCTCGATCTGGTCGGCCGGCAGCCAGGGCCTGAACAGATAGCCCACGAACAGCCAGCCCAGCAGGGCCATCGAGAACGGCTTGACCGCCCAGTTGATGAACAGCGTCACCCCGATGCCCCGCCAGTGCGTGCGCACCTCGGCCATGGCGGCGAAGTCGACCTTGATCAGCATCGGGATGATCATCAGCCAGATCAGCGCCGCGACCGGCAGGTTGACGTGCGCCACTTCCGCCGCGCCGACGGCGTGGAAGAGGGCGGGAAAGAAATGACCCAGCGCGATGCCGACGACGATGCACAGGGCGACCCACAGGGTCAGGTAGCGCTCAAAAAGGGACATCTGGGCCGTCTCCGGGTCGATCTGCCGAGGTTCGCCATCGACTCATGACGGCCAACTGAGTAATACATATGTCACATTATTGGATTATTCGAGAACTATGGA
Source organism: Rhodospirillales bacterium (assembly GCA_013205335.1). Classification (GTDB taxonomy): domain Bacteria; phylum Pseudomonadota; class Alphaproteobacteria; order Reyranellales; family Reyranellaceae; genus Reyranella. The sequence continues at coordinate 4,423 of JABMNB010000212.1, read as the reverse complement.
ATCGTCGGACGCTGCTGCCGGATTCAGTGCCCTTTCGCAGGAAACCCGCCTCAACCTGATGCGGATTCTGGCGACCAAGGGCGCTTCCGGCATGGCGGCCGGCGAACTCGCCAGCGCGCTGGGGCAGGTCCCGTCGACGCTGTCGTTCCATCTGGCCGCTCTCGAACAATCCGGCCTCGTCCAGTCCACCCGGCAGGGCCGCAACATCATCTATGCGGTCCGCTTCGCCGGCCTGCGCGCGCTCTTCAGCTTCCTGACGGAGACGTGCTGTGGCGGACGACCGGACCTCTGTGGCGACCTGGCGCGACTCCTGCCCGAGGATCAACCCGAAGTTCACATGACCCCCGCCTTCAACGTCCTGTTTCTGTGCACGCACAATTCCGCCCGTTCGATCATGGCCGAGGCAATCCTCGAGCAGGTGGGAAAGGGCAAGTTCAACGCCTACTCCGCGGGCTCCGATCCGGCGCAACAGCCGCTGCCGGAGGTGCTCGCCAAGCTTCGGGCCCTCGGTCACGACGTCCAGCGGTCACGCAGCAAGTCGTGGGACGAATTCACCGGACCGAACGCCCCGCGCATGGATTTCGTCATCACGCTGTGCGACGTGCTGCAGGGCCAACAGTGCCCCGACTTCGGCGAGCGGCCCGTCACGGGCGCGTGGCCGCTGCCCGATCCCGCCAAGTTCATGGGATCGGAGGTGGAGCGCGCCACGATGATCAACGAACTCTACGGCATGATCCGCCGGCGCCTCGAGATCTTCGTCAATCTTCCCTATGCGTCGCTCGACCGGATGGCACTGAAGAAGCGCCTCGACGAGATCGGCGACTCCACCAAAGCACCGGCGTAAGCAGGCGGGACAGACCATGAAAGTCGGCATCAATGGCATGGGGCGCATGGGGCGCCTCGCGCTGCGCGCCGCGTTCGGCGGCGTGGCGCGTCCGCTGGACGATCCGCGGCGCGACAATCGCCTCGAGGTCATCCACGTCAACGAGGTCAAGGGCGGTGCGGCGGCCACCGCGCATCTTCTCGAGTTCGACAGCATGCACGGCCGCTGGCACACCTCCTTCGAACTCGACGGCGAGCGCGGCATGGCGGTCGGCGGCACCTATCTGGGATTCAGCGCCGCCGCGTCGCCGGGGGATGTCGCCTGGGGCGACCTCGGCTGCGAGATGGTGCTGGAGTGCACCGGCAAGTTCCTGAAGCCGGAGCAGTTGCAGGCCTACTTCGATCGCGGCGTGAAGAAAGTGATCGTGGCGGCTCCCGTCAAGGACGAGCGGGCGCTGAACATCGTGGTCGGCGTCAACGATCATCTCTACGAGCCCGCCCGTCATCACCTCCTGACGGCGGCATCCTGCACGACCAACTGCCTCGCGCCCGTGGTCAAGGTCGTGCACGAGTCCATCGGCATCCGGCACGGCCAGATCACCACGATCCATGCACCGACCAACACCAACGTCGTGGTCGATGCACCGCACAAGGATTTTCGCCGCGCTCGCTCGGCCATGCTGTCGCTGCAACCGACGACGACGGGCAGCGCCACGGCGATCACGGTCATCTACCCCGAACTCAAGGGCAAGCTGAACGGCCATGCCGTCCGCGCACCGGTCCTCAACGCCAGTCTCACCGACTGCGTGTTCGAACTGAAGCGCTCGACCACGGAGGCCGAGGTCAACGCGCTCTTTCAGGAGGCGGCCAAGGGTCCGCTGGCCGGCATCCTGGGCTACGAGACGCGGCCCCTGGTTTCGGCCGACTACTGCAACGACACGCGCAGCTCGATCGTCGATGCCCTCAGCACGATGGTGACCGACGGCACGCTCCTCAAGGTCTATGCCTGGTACGACAACGAGATCGGCTATGTCTGCCGCATGGTCGATCTCGCCAGGATGGTGATCGACGAGGGCGCGTGAGTAGGGGCGCGTGAGACGGGGCTCGTGAAACGGGGCGCGTGATGGCAACGCAGACGCGCGACTATCTGATCGTCACGGCATCGTACTGGGGCTTCACCCTGGTCGACGGCGCGCTGCGCATGCTCGTGCTGCTGCACTTCTTTGGGCTGGGCTACTCGCCGTTCACGCTCGCCTTCCTGTTCCTGCTCTACGAATTCGCCGGCATCGTGGCCAATCTCGCCGGCGGCTGGCTGGCGACGCGCTTCGGCATCCCGCGCATGCTGTTGACCGGTCAGCTGCTCCAGATCGCGAGCCTGCTCATGCTCTCGGCTCTCGATCCGGCGTGGACCGCCGTCGTCTCCATCGCCTGGGTCGTTGCGGCGCAAGGCATTGCCGGGCTTGCCAAGGACTTCACCAAGACGGCCTCGAAGTCGGCCATCAAGGCGACGGCGGGCGACGGCGCGGGCCGTCTCTTCAAGTGGGTGGCGTGGTTCACCGGTTCGAAGAACGCGATGAAGGGCATCGGCTTCTTCGTGGGCGGCCTGCTGCTCGACGCGGTCGGTTTTCGCGCCGCACTCTGGCTGATGGCGGGGCTGCTGTTCGTCGTCCTCGTTGCCGGGCTGCTGCTGTTGCCGCGCGAACTCGGCAAGGCCAAGGCGTCGAAGTCCATGCGCGAACTGTTCGCCAAGTCGGCGGGCGTCAATCTGCTGGCGGCCGCGCGCATCTTCATGTTCGGGGCCCGCGACGTCTGGTTCGTCGTCGGCCTGCCGGTGTTTCTCTACGCCTCGGGCTGGCGGTTCGTGGAAGTGGGCGCCTTCCTCGCCGCCTGGACGATCGCCTATGGCGGCCTTCAGGCCGTGGCCCCTGCCCTGGTCCCGCGCAGCGCCGACGGGCTCAGCCGCGAAGTGCCGGGCGCGCGTGTCTGGGCGGGCATCCTGCTCGCCGTGCCGCTGGCGATCGCTGTCCTCCTCTCCAGTCCGCTCGACCTGCGTCCCGACCTCGTCGTCGTGGTGGGCCTCGCGCTCTTCGCCCTGCCCTTCGCCGTCAATTCCTCGCTGCACTCGTACCTGATCCTGGCCTATGCGGGGTCGGAGAAGGCCGCCGAGGACGTCGGCTTCTACTACGCTGCCAACGCCGCCGGCCGTCTCGGCGGCACACTGCTCTCCGGGCTGTTCTACCAGTGGGGCGGCATGGCCTTCTGTCTCGGCGGCTCGGCGGCGATGTTGCTGGTGTGCTTGGTCATCACCTTCCTGCTCCCCGGCGCGACCGCGCGGGCCCGCGCATCGGCGACCTGAATGTATTTCTAATATTCTAGAATTATAGTTGACTGTCCGGCCGGGAGGCTTACGTTGTCGTCATGAAACTCGACGATGCCGCCGCCCGCCTGGAAGCCCTGGGCAATCCCACCCGATTGAAGATCTACCGCACTCTGGTGCGCGCGGGTGCCGAAGGCATGTCGGTCGGCCGCCTCCAGGCCAAGCTCGATGCCGCGGCCTCGACCCTCTCCCACCACATCAAGTCGTTGATGATCGTGGGCCTCGTCATCCAGGTTCGGGAGGGAGCCACTCTGGTCTGCCATGCCAACTATGAGATGATGCACGATCTGCTGGGCTTCATGGCCGAGCAATGCTGTGCCGAGGGTACTTGTCCGCCTGTGGTGGCGACGCGCGCCGCCTAGACGACGATCTTATTGCGCCCAGTCTTTCCAATATTCTAGAAGGATAGGATATTCATCATGCCCGATACATTCACCAGGCCGAAGAAGACGGTTGCCGTGATCGGCGCCGGCCCCGTCGGTCTCGCGGCCGCGGCGCACCTGCTGGAGCGCGGGCTGGAGCCCGTCGTGATCGAGGCCGGTCCCACGGTCGGACATGCGGTCCGCCAGTGGAGCCACGTTCAGACCTTCTCGCCCTGGGAGTACAACATCGACAAGGCCGCCGACCGCCTGTTGACCGCCGCGGGATGGAACCGGCCGCAGCCCGACCACTATCCGACGGGGGCCGAACTGGTGGAGCAGTATCTCGAGCCGCTGGCCACCCGCACGCCGCTCGCCGATCGCATCCGCACCAGCAGCCGCGTCACCGCGATCGGCCGCGCCGGCTTCGACAAGGTGAAGACCAAGGGCCGCGACTCGGCACCGTTCGAGATCCGCTACGACAATGGCAAGGGCCCCGGGCGGCTGACGGCGGACGCCGTCATCGACGCCAGCGGCACCTGGTTCTCGCCCAACCCCGCCGGCGCCAACGGCCTGCGGGCCGTCGGCGAGAGCGAGGCGCAGGATCGCATCGCCTACGGCATGCCCGACGTACTGGGCCGCGACCGCGCGCGCTACGCCGGCCGCAGCGTCGCCGTGCTGGGCGGAGGTGGTCTTGCCGCCCACAAGATGGGTCTGACCGAATCCGTTTTCGGCAAACCCGATGTAACCGAAGTCATCGTCGAACTGGGCAAACCGGTGACACATCCCCTGCCCGAAATTCGCACCGACCTGAAGCGCATCGGCCGCAAGGCGCACTTCATCAAGATAAATTTGATCGTTCAGT
>JABMNB010000211.1 GCA_013205335.1 Rhodospirillales bacterium | reverse complement strand
CTTCGCGGCGCTCCTCAGGATGAGGTAAGTGCTTGAATCGATTCAATTCATTTCCGGTCAGCCTCTCAGGTCGGCGCCGGGATCTTCGCGTCCTTGATCACCTTGCGCCAGCGCACGGTCTCGTCGGCCAGGCGCTTGGCGTAGGCTTCGGCGGTGCCGCCGGTCGGGATGAAGCCGAGCGACATCAGCCTCTCGCGCACCGCTTCGGCCTTCAGGGCGGCGTTCACCGCCGCGTTGAGCTGCTGGATCGTCTCGGGCGGCGTCCCCGCCGTCGTTGCCACGCCGAAATAGACCGCAGCCTCGAGCTCCGGCGCGCCGAGTTCGCTCGCCACCGGCACGTCCGGAATGTTGGCAACGCGGCTCTTGGCACCGCAGATCAGGCCGCGCATCGTGCCGGCGCGGATCTGCGCATCGACCGGCGTGGTTACGTCGACGAAGGCCGGTACGTGGCCGGCGACCGCGTCGCGCAGCGCCTCGGCGGCGGCCTTGTAGGGGATGTGCTGGAGCTTGCCGCCGGTGCGCGTGGCGATCACCTCGCCCCACAGGTGCGGCAGGCCGCCCGAACTCGAGGTCGAGTAGTGCACGGGGCCGGGCTGCGCCTTCACCCACTCGATGAACTCGGCGAAGGTCTTGGCCGGGTTGTTGGCGTTGACCGCGAGCACGCACGGAATGTCGGCGAGCTGCGCCACCATCGCGAGGTCCTTCTGCGGATCGATCTGCATGGGTATGTCGAACGCCGGCTGAAGTGCCGCCGTGGTGGTCAGCACCATCAGGCTGGTGCCGTCGGGCTTGCTCTTGGCGATGTTCACCATCCCGATCATCGTGCCGCCGCCCGGCCGGTTCTCGACGACGATCGTCTTGCCGGTGTCGGCCGACATGCGCTCGGCCAGCACGCGCCCGGCTGTGTCAGTCGAACCACCCGGGCCATAGGGCACGACGAGGCGGAGCTGACCGCTCTGCCCGAAGGCGAACGTGGGCAGCGTGAGCGCGGCAGTGGTGCCGGCGACGAACGAGCGACGGTTGATACGATTGATCACGATGTTCCTTCCCTGAGATGATTTGTACGTTTCTTGTCGATGCTTCTGCCGTCGGTGGCGATTGCCACGGCATAGTCCTTTTCGGCGCTCCTGGCGCTCACGATTCCGTCACGAACGTCGCGCAGCACCCGCTCCGGATCGCGCGTCGCCGGATCGCCATAGCCGCCGCCGCCCGGCGACAGCGCGCGATAGGTGCCCGCGCCGTGACGCTCGACGCCGTATTTGGGCGCCTGGATACGTCTGCCATCGGCCAGGGTGAGGATCACCTCGCCGCCGGCACCGGCCCGGCCGCCCGCGACGCCGAAGCTCGAGGGTGCGCCGGCGCCCTCGCCGCGAAAGGCATAGTCGGCCGGCGTGAACATCTCGACCTCGTAGTCGCAGCCGGCGCCGCCGCGGAAGCGGCCAGGGCCTGCCGTGTCGCAGCGCATTTCCTGGCGGCGGAAGCGCACCGGGTAGAGCTGCTCGTAGGTTTCGAGGTTGGGCAGGGTGAGACCGCCCAGGGTGATCAGGTGCCCGATCAGGTGAAAACCGTCGCGGCCCTCGACGCCGCCACCAGCCGGTGCACCGGCCCACTGATACATGACGTAGCGCCCGCCATCGTCGCGCAGGCCCGCCGTGACCGCGTGCACGGCCTTCGACCAGCCCGCCGATGCGCGCTCGGGCAGCGCCTGCGCCAGCGCCTTCCACAGCGCGTGGATGATCTCGTGCGCCACGAACACCGTGTTCATCGTCATCGGCGCCGGCATGCGCGCATTCACCAGCGTGCCTTCGGGCAGGCGGATCTCGACGCTGCGAAAGGCGCCTTCGTTCTTCGGCAGGTCGGGCTCGAAGAACGAAGCGAGCGACATGAACACGGCCGAGGTCGAGTTGGCGATCGAGCTGTTCTTGAAGCCGCGGATCTGCGGCGAGGTGCCGGCGAAATCGACGACAAGCTTGCGATCCTTCACCGTGACGGTAACGGCGATTTTCGCGTCGATCGGCTCGAAGCAGTCGTTGTCGACCGGCTCCTCGCCTTTCCAGACACCCTTCTCGAGGCGATCGATGCAGGTCTGGAAGCGCCGGTCGGCATGGTCGAGCACGCCCTCGAAGAAGTCGTCGGCGCGATCGACGCCGAGCTCGTCGACCAGCAGCGCCAGCCGCTCCGCGCCGATGCGCGTCGAGCCGATCATGGCGCGCAGGTCGCCGTCGAGTGCTTCGGGCAGGCGCGTGTTCAGCATCAGCAGGCGCCACAGGTCGTCGCGCACCTTGCCTGCTTCGATCAGCTTCAGCACGGGCAGGCGGATGCCCTCGTGGAATATCTCGGTCGCAGCCGAATTGTAGGTGCCGGCCGCGCCGCCGCCGATATCGGCCTGGTGGGCGCGGTTGCAGGCGAAGGCGACCAGCTTGCCGCCGACGAACACCGGCCGCGTGATCACCCAGTCGGGCAGGTGGTTGCCGCCCGCCGTGTAGGGATCGTTCAGCAGGAACACGTCCTCGGGCGCGATGGCGTCCTTGAAGTCGCGCAGGATGGCGCGCACGGCGAAGCCGCCGCCGCCGGTGTGGATCGGGATGCCGTCGGCCTGGCTGATCAGGGTGCCGCGCGCGTCGGCGATGAAGCAGGAGAAATCGTGGCTCTGGCTGAAGATCGGTGACCGCGCCGTGCGCGTCATCACCCAGCCCATCTGGTGCGAGATATGGTCGAGCCGGTTCTGCACCAGCGCCAGCGTGACGGGATCGAGGTTCATCCGCTGATCCTCCAGTCGTTTACCTCACCCTGAGGAGGCCGCGCAGCGGCCGTCTCGAAGGGTCGGCACGAGCACCTTGCCTGTTGCCCATTCTTCGAGACGCACGCCTGCGGCGCGCGCCTCAGGATGAGGTGGTGTGGGTGAGGGCTACGCGGCATTGGCGCCGACATGCACGAGGAAATCGTCGCGCTCGTCGACTTCGAGCATGTCGCGGGGGCCGACGAAGGCCGTCGTCGTGCGCTCCTCGACCAGCAGCGGGCCGTCGAGGCGGCAGCCGGGGCCGAGATCGGCGCCGTCGTAGATGGGGACGTCGCACCAGCCGGTTGCCGGATCGATCCAGACCTTACGCGTCTCGCGTGGCTTGGGCGTGCCGACCTGTGGCGGGCGGGTGGCGGGCGGGGTCCAGTCGAGGCGGCCGCGGCCGACGACGCGCAGGGCGGTGATGTCGATGCGGCCGCCGGGCTGGATGTGGCCGAACAGCCGCTGATGCTCCGTCTCGAATGCCTGTCGCGCCGCGCCGGCGTCGAAGCCGGAGGTCGCAACGGTCACGCGCACCGGCCATTGCTGGCCGTCGTAGCGCAGATCGAGTTCGCGCCCGATCGCGACCTCGTCGGCGCCGAACCCGTCGCGCGCAAGCGCATCGCGGGCCCGCCTCTCGATCTGGGCGAAGCCTGCTTCGAGTGCCGTGGTCTCGACTTTGTCGAGATCGGCCAGAAAGACCTGCAGATAGTCCTGCCGCACGTCGGACTGCAGCATGCCCATGGCGCAAAAGGCGCCGGCGGCGCGCGGCAGCAGGGCGCGGCGGCAGCCCAGCGCCCGAGCGACGGCAGTGCCGTGCATCGGCCCGGCACCGCCTGCGGCGACCAGGGTGAAGGTCGCGGGATTGTGGCCGCGCTCGATGCTGAGGCGCTCGACGGCGTGCAGAAGGTTCTGCTCGAGCAGCCGGATGACGCCCGCCGCCGCGTCCTCGACCGAGAGGCCGAGCGGCTTGGCGAGCTTGGTTTCGACAGCCTTGCGGGCGAGCGCGCCGTCGAGCGTGACCGCGCCGCCGGCCAGCGGGCCCGCGCGCAGGCGCCCCAGCACGAGCTGAGCGTCGGTGACGGTGGGGTTCTCGCCGCCGAGCCCATAGGCCGCGGGTCCGGGCCGCGCGCCGGCGCCCTGTGGGCCGACATGCAGCAGACCGGCATCGTCGACCCAGGCGACGGTCCCGCCGCCCGCGCCGACCGTGTGGATCTCCACCGACGGCGTCGTGAGGTGATAGCCGTCGATGGTGAGTTCGTCGGTGACGGGCACGTCGCCGCCCGCCATCACCATCACGTCGCAGCTCGTGCCGCCGATCTCCATCGAGATCAGATTGGCCTTTTCGCCCGGCGCGGCGCAGCCCTTGAGCGCGCCGACGCCGGCCGCCGGGCCGGACAGGACCAGCATTACCGGTCGTGCCGCCACCTGATCGACCGACACCGCGCCGCCGTTGCTCTGCAGCAGGAGCAGGGAGCGCGGCAGGCCGAACTGCCGGAGCTGCTCGTCGAGGGCGCGCAGGTAGCTCGTCACCTTGGGGGCAACGTAGGCGTTCACGACGGCGGTCGAGCCGCGCTCGTACTCGCCCATGGTCGGCATGACCTCGCTCGACAGAGAGACCCACTTGCCGGTCCAGCTCCTGGCGAGCTGGCTGCCCACGGTGCGTTCGTGCACGCCGTCGAGGAAGGAATTGAACAGGCAGACCGCGACCGACTCGACGCCCTCGTCGGCGAAGACCTTCGCCGCGGCATCGACGTCCTCGGTACTCAAGGGCGTCAGTTCCGCGCCGTCGGCGCCGATGCGGCCGCGGACCGGCAGGCGCAGATAGCGCGGTACCAGCACCTGGGGAAAGGGTGCGCGGTGATCCCACTGGTTCTCACGGATGCCACGCCGGATCTCGAGGGAATCGCGGAAACCCTCGGTCGTCAGCATCCCGACCCTGGCGCCCTTTTTCTCCAGGATCGTATTGGTTGCGACGGTCGAGCCGTGCACGAACAGCGCACAGTCGCG
>JABMNB010000210.1 GCA_013205335.1 Rhodospirillales bacterium | reverse complement strand
GCGGGCGATGATGGCGGGCGGGATGGTGAGCACCGCCACCGAGGCATAGAGCCTGATGCGCTCGGTCACCGCGGCCAATCCCGCCATCAGGGTGAACGATTCGAGATTATGGTCCCAGAATTCGCTGGTCCCGCCGAAACCACGCAGCTTGATCATCGACAGGGCAAAATCGAGCCCGTAGCCCTCGGCCTTCTGCACGATCTGCCGGTTGAGATCGAAGCTCGGCATGTATTGCGGCGACGTGGTGGAGATCAGCCAGCCGTTGTTTCCGATCGGAATGAATACACCGATGTCCATCGAGCCCTCCTCGGGTACGGGCTCCGGGCAGCAAGCGGCATGCCAGCCCGACGGTCGATCACGCATCTCCCCAGGTCTGAATCGCGCAACCGCGTGTCCTGGCCCGGCGGGACGTGGGTCGCGACGTCGAAGGCGCGATGCACGGGCTACCTTTCTGTCCGGGCCTCGGTCATCATGGGGAATAGTCCAGGAGGGGGAAACGCATGGCGAAATCGCCGAACAGGCTGTCGGCCAGCGAGGCCGTGCGACGCATGGGCGAGAAGCGGCTGAAGGCCCGCGACCTCGTCGAGGCCTGCCTGGACCGCATCGAGCTGCGCGAAGGCCAGGTCCATGCCTGGGAAGCGCTCGATCCCGACGGCGCCCGCAAGCGCGCCGACATGCTCGACAAGCGCGCCAAGCCGGTCGGCCCGCTGCATGGCGTGCCGCTTGCCGTCAAGGACATCATCTCGACCAGGACCATGCCGACGACCTGTGGCTCGCCGATCTACCGCGACCATGTCGCGGGCTTCGACGCCGCCTGCGTCACACAGCTCGTGAAGGCCGGCGCCATCGTGCTCGGCAAGGCAGTGACCACCGAATTCGCCGGCGCCCATGCCGGCAAGACCCACAACCCGCACAATCTCCGCCACACGCCGGCGGGTTCCTCTTCCGGCTCGGCGGCCGCGGTCGCCGACTTCATGGCGCCGGTCGGCTACGGCACGCAGACGGCGGGCTCGGTCATCCGGCCCGGCGCCTTCAACGGCGTGGTCGCCTACAAGGGCACCTATGGCTGGGCCGACATGACGGGTGTGAAGACCTACGCCAAGTCGCTCGACACGCTGGGCTTCTTCGCCCGCGAGGCCAACGACCTCGCGCTGATCCGCGCCGCCTACGGCCACGAAGCGGCCGACCCGGTGCACGAGCCGCCGCGCATCGGCCTGATCCGCACCCCGTGGTGGGACATGGCCGATTCGTACAATCAGAAGAACATCCTGGAGGCCGCCCGCACCTTGCGCGCGGCGGGCGCCAAGGTCCGCGAGTGGCAGGCGCCGGACAGCTGGGCCGGCCTGATGCAGGCGCAGCACCGCATCATGACCAGGGAAGCGACGCAGTCCTACGCCCCGGAGCGCAAGCGTTACTCGCATCTCTTCTCGCCGGTGATGCACCAGAGCATGTCCGACGGCGATGCTGTCAGTGCCAGGCAGTACGCCGACGCCAGGAAGCAAAAGCGCGTGGCGGTGGGTCAGCTCGACGATGCCTGGGAAAAATTCGACATCCTGCTGGCGCCCTCGGCCAAGGGTGAGGCGCCGGCCGGCCTCGGCAGCACCGGCGACGCGATCTTCAATCGCTTCTGGACCCTGCTCGGCACGCCGTGCATCGCACTGCCTTTCAACACCGGACCGTTCGGCCTGCCGCTGTCGGTCCAGCTCATCGGGAAACATGGCAGCGACGACAAGCTCGTCTCGTGGGCGCGCTGGGTGGAGAGCCGACTGTCGTGACGACGAGGGCCACTGTCCGGCTGGGCATGATCGGCTACGGTGCCATCGGCAAACACGTCGAGGCGGCGCTGAAGGCCGGTAACATCGAGAACCTCGAGCTCGTCGCGGCGCTGGTCAAGCGTCCGCGTTCCCCGGGGTTGCTGACGCACGAACCCGACCGGTTCTTCGCCAACAGCTTCGACGCCGTGGCCGAATGCGCCGGCCACGAGGCCGTCCGCATGTACGGACAGCGCGTGCTGGAGAGCGGTGCCGATTTTCTCGTGACCTCCGTCGGCGCCTTTACCGATACGCCCCTGTTCGAGCGGCTGCTGGCCGTGGCGAAGGCCAATGGCGTGCGGCTCATCCTGCCGTCGGCCGGGATCGGCGCGCTCGATATCCTGAGCAGCGCCGCGGTCGGCGGGCTGGAGAGCGTCACCGTCACGGTGCGCAAGGATCCGTCGGCCTGGAAAGGCACGGTGGCCGAAACGCTGGTCGATCTCGACGGGCTGACCGCACCGCACATTGTCTTCGACGGGCCGGTGCGCG
>JABMNB010000209.1 GCA_013205335.1 Rhodospirillales bacterium | reverse complement strand
TGCGCTGCGCGGCTACGCGCAATTCGATTCGGGGAAGCTCGCCATTGCGCTGGGTAGCGGCAACGAAGACGTACCCGACGGTTATGTCCCGAAGCTGTTCGGCCAGGGCCGTCTGGCTTTCACGGTCGACCAGGGCCAGTACACGGAGCGCTACCAGGGCGTCGTGCCGCTCGAGGGCCCGACGCTCGCCGACTGCGCCCACACCTATTTCCGCCAGTCCGAGCAGCTGCCGACCGGCATCAAGATCACGGCGCGACGCACCGATACGGACAGAAAGCGCCACTGGCATGCCGCGGCCCTCATGGTGCAGCAGATGCCCGAGTTCGACGCCGGCCGCATGGACGTCGATGCAGAGCAGCGCGAGGACGACTGGCGCAAGGCCGTGATCCTGATGGCCTCGGCCACCGAAAAGGAAATGCTCGATCCGGGGCTCCCCGGCGCCACCCTGCTGCATCGTCTGTTCCACCAGGAACAGCCCCGCGTCTTCGAACGTCGCCCCTTTGCGGCGCGCTGCCGCTGCAGCCGCGAGCGCATCGACAATGTGCTGCGCTCGATCCGGCGCGAAGAGCTCGGCGATCTGCGCGACAAGACCGGCCGGGTCTCGGTGAAATGCGAGTTCTGCTCGACCGAGTACGCCTACGACGACAGCGACCTCGATCGCGTCTACGCGCCGGCCGCCGAGGAACCCGATCAGCCGAAGAGCGGCTTGTCGTAGAACACCGACCATTTGACGTCGGCGTAATCGAGAACCGGACCGCAGCGTGTGAAGCCCGACCGCTCATAGACCTTCCAGGCCGCGTAGTGGCGGTCGCCGGTTTCCAGCACGAGACGCTTCAAGCCTTCTGCCCGCGCCACCGCCTCGATGCGCGCCACGATCTGCTCGCCGATCCTGCGGCCGCGATGGCTCGGCCGGGTGTACATGCGCTTCACTTCGCCGATGCCGTCGCCGTGCCGCTTCAGCGCCGCGCAGGCGATCGCCACGCCGCCGTCGCGCGCGATCAGGACGGTGGTGTCTTCATCGGCCATCTGTTCGACCGTCAGGTGGTGGCAGTGTTCGGGCGGCGTCAGTTCGAGCAGGACGGCGTTCAGTTCGGCGACGAGCGTGCGGACCTCGTCCTGCAACGGCGTTTCGACGGAGATCGTGAGGGACATGGAAACTCGGCTCCATCTCTTCGGACGACAATCAACCGTGCGGCACCAGGATCTGCCGCACCGTCGCCACGTCCTGCAGCCGGTCGAAGCCCTCGTTGAGCTGATCGAAACCGATGCGCTGGCTGACCATGCGGTCGACCGGCAGCTTGCCCTGCTGGTAGAGCGCGATGAAGCGCGGGATGTCGCGCACCGGCACGCAGCTTCCCATGTAGGAGCCCTTGATGGTCTTCTCCTCGCTCACCAGCATGCTCTGCTTGAAGGAGAAGTCGGCAGCGATTGGCGACAGGCCCGCGGTCACCGTCGTGCCACCCCAGCGCGTCACCAGATAGGCCGTCTCCATCGCCTTGATGGTGCCGGCGAGATCGAAGGCATAGTCGACGCCGCCGTTGGTGAGGTCGCGCACCTGGGTCACGTGATCGGCGTCCTTGGCATTCACCGTGTCCGTGGCGCCGAGCTGGCGGGCGAGGCCGAGCTTGTCGTCGGAGAGGTCGATGGCGACGATGCGACCCGCGCCCGCGAGCACCGCGCCCATCAGGCCGCTGAGGCCGACACCGCCCAGGCCGACGATGGCCACCGAGCTGCCGGGCTCGATCTGCGCGGTGTTGACGACCGCACCGACTCCCGTGACGACCGCGCAGCCGAACAGCGCCGCCACGTCGAGCGGCAGGCTTCTGTCGATCACCACGATCGAGCCGCGGTCGACCACGGCATATTCGGCGTAGCAGGAAACACCCGCGTGATGGTTCACCGGCTTGCCGTCCATGTGCAGGCGATGATGGCCGGAGAGCAGCTGGCCCGCCGCACGCGGGCTGATCGAGCGCTCGCAGATATAGGGGCGGCCTTCGAGGCAGCGCCGGCAGCGGCCGCAGCTCACGTTGAAGGTGAAGCAGACATGGTCACCGACCTTCACGTCGTGCACGCCGGCGCCGACCTCGACGATCTCGCCGGAGCCTTCGTGGCCCAACACGATGGGCACGGGGCGCGGCCGGTCGCCGTTGATCAGCGACAGGTCGGAGTGGCAGAGGCCGCCGCCGCCCACCTTGACCAGCACCTCGCCCTCGCCCGGCGGATCGAGATCGACCTCGACGACATGGATGGGCTTCGACTTGGCGAAGGGGCGGGGCGCGCCGCAGACCGTTAGAACGCCGGCTTTCATTTTCATGCGATTCCTCCGTCGACCCGGACCAGCGATCCGGTGGTGAAGCTCGACCGGCCGGACGCGAGATAGAGCGCCGCCGTCACGATCTCTTCCGGCTGGCCGCTGCGCCGCAGCGCCGCCGTCGGATTGGCCTTGTGCTCCTCGGGCCAGGCCTTGGAGACGTCGGTCAGGAAGCGGCCGGGAGAGATGGTATTCACGCGCACCTTCGGTCCATATTCGAAGGCGAAGGCCTCGGTGAGGGCATTGAGCGCAGCCTTGGCGCCGGCATAGGGCGCGATCTGCGGCCGCGGGCGCAGGGCACCGGCGCTGGAGACGTTGATGATCGAACCGCCCTCGCCCGTCGCCATGCGGCTGCCGACCAGCGACATCAGACGGAACGGCGCCTTGAAGTTCAGCGCCACGATGCGATCGAAGAGTTGTTCGGAGGTTTCCAGTGACGAGGGTGCAAGCGGCGAGGAGCCGGCATTGTTCACCAGGATGTCGACCTTGCCGAAAGCGCCGTAGGCCGCCTCGACCAAGCCGTCGAGTTCCTGCCAGTTGGCGACGTTGCAGGCGTAGGTCGCCGCCCGGCGGCCCATCGACCGGACCTCGGCCGCGACCTTGTCACAGGTCTCCAGCTTGCGGCTGGTAATGAAGACGTCTGCGCCGTGCGCGGCAAAGGCCTTCACCATCTGGTAACCCAGCCCGCGGCTGCCGCCGGTGACGAGAGCCACCTTGCCTGTAAGATCGAAGTAATTGGTCATGAGCCCTCTCGTCGAGCCTTGCTGGAAATGATCGTTACAACAGCATAGCGCCACTTTCCTTGCTTAGTGGCATGTCACTTGCTTAGTCTGTCTTCGGAGCGAAACAGCCAGGCCGTCATGAGCATCCACGTCGCGCTGCATCATAGGACGACCTACCGTTATGACCGGCTCATCGAACTGGGGCCGCAGATCGTGCGCCTGCGCCCGGCGCCGCACAGCCGGACGCCGGTCCTGTCCTATTCGCTGAAGGTCACGCCGGCCCAGCATTTCATCAATTGGCAGCAGGATCCGCAGGGAAACCACCTCGCCCGCCTGGTTTTCCCCGAAAAGACCGACCTGTTCGAGGTCACGGTCGACCTGGTGGCAGACATGTCGGTCATCAACCCGTTCGACTTCTTCCTCGAGCCGTCGGCCGAGACCTGGCCCTTCGCCTACGACGCCTCGCTTGCCGAGGAAATCGCGCCGTTCCGCAAGCTGGAACCGCTGGGGCCGAAACTGTCGGCCTGGCTGGCCAAGGTCGACCGCAAGGAAAAGCAGCGCACCATCGACTTCATCGTCGGCCTCAACGCCCGGCTGCAGCAGGAGATCGGCTACATCGTGCGGATGGAGCCCGGCGTGCAGAGCTGCGAGGAGACGCTCGCCAGTGCCAAGGGCTCGTGTCGCGACACCGGCTGGCTGCTGGTCATGATCATGCGCCACCTGGGCTTCGCGGCGCGGTTCGCCTCGGGCTATCTGATCCAGCTCGTGGCCGACGAAAAGCCGCTCGAAGGCCCTGACGGGCCGACGCACGATTTCACCGACCTCCATGCCTGGTGCGAGGTCTATCTGCCGGGCGCCGGATGGATCGGGCTCGATCCGACCTCCGGCCTGCTGACCGGAGAGGGCCATATCCCCCTCGCCTGCACGCCCGAGCCGTCGAGCGCGGCGCCGGTCGAGGGCGCCATCGAAAAGTCCGAGGTCGAGTTCGAGCACGAAATGACGGTGACGCGCGTGCGCGAGACCCCGCGCACGACCAAACCTTATACCGACGAGCAGTGGGCCACCCTGGTCAAGGTCGGCGAGGCGATCGAGCGCGACATCGGCAAGCACGACGTGCGCCTCACCATGGGCGGCGAGCCGACCTTCGTGTCGGTCGACGACATGGACGGGCCGGAATGGAACACGCTGGCGCTGGGCCCCGAGAAGCGGCGGCTGGCGGGCGTGCTGTTCCGCAAACTAGCGCACCGTTTCGCAGCGGGACCGCTTCTGCATTTCGGCCAGGGCAAGTGGTATCCCGGCGAACAGCTGCCGCGCTGGGCGCTCGGCTGCTACTGGCGCAAGGACGGCGAGCCGATCTGGCGCAACCCGCAACTCTATGCGCAGGAGTCCAAGCCGGTCGGAACCACCGTCGAGGCCGCGCACCGCTTTGCCTTGGCCTTCGCGCAACGCCTGCAGCTCGATCCCGGCTATCTTTTCCCGGCCTACGAGGACACCTGGTACTATCTGTGGCGTGAGCGGCGACTGCCCAGCAACATCGTGGTCGACGAGGCCAAGGTGAAGGATCCGCTGGAGCGCGAGCGTCTGGCGCGCATTTTCGAGAAGGGCCTCGAGACTTCCGTCGGTTACGTGCTGCCGGTCATCCGCGAGCAAAGTGGCCGCACCCAGAACGGGCACGGCCCCGGACATGGGCATGCCCTGCGCTGGAAGAGCGGGCCGTGGTTCCTGCGCTCGGAGAAGTGCTACCTGATCCCCGGCGACTCGGCGATCGGCTACCGTCTGCCGCTCGATTCGCTGCCGTGGGCGACGCCCGGCGACACCGACGCCATCGTCCAGCCCGATCCGATGGCGCCGCATCCCGACCTGCCGCCGCTCGATGCGTTTCGGCGTGCGCCGGTCCTGCGCCGCCAGGAGGCTAACTTCGCGGCCGATGCGGCCGGCGATGGCGAGGCGCGCCGTGAAGCATGGCGGCGCGCGCTGGCGCCGGACACAGGCGTCGGACCTGCCGTCGGTGCATCGGCCGCCGGCATCGTGCGCACCGCGATGGCCTTCGAGCCGCGCGACGGTCATCTCCACGTCTTCATGCCGCCGACCGAGCGTATGGAAGACTATCTCGACCTCGTGACCGCCCTCGAGGACACGGCCGAGGAGCTGGGTCAGCCGGTCTTCCTCGAAGGCTATACGCCGCCCAACGATCCGAGAGTGCTGAATTTCAGCGTCACGCCCGATCCCGGCGTGATCGAAGTCAACATCCACCCGTCGGCGAACTGGACCGATCTCGTCGAGCGCACGGAGATCGTCTACGAGGAGGCGCGCACGACGCGACTCGGGGCGCAGAAATTCATGATCGACGGGCGCCACACCGGCACCGGCGGCGGCAACCACTTCGTGCTGGGCGGACCGACGGCCGCCGACTCGCCGATGCTGCGCCGGCCCGACCTCCTGAAGAGCCTGCTGGGCTACTGGCTCAACCATCCTTCGCTTTCATATCTCTTTTCGGGCCTGTTCATCGGCCCGACCAGCCAGCATCCGCGGGTCGACGAAGCGCGCAACGATGCGCTGCACGAGCTGGAGATCGCCTTCAAGCAGATCGCGCCGGGACGCCAAACGCCGCCCTGGCTGGTCGACCGTGTGTTCCGCAATCTGCTGGTCGACGCGACCGGCAATGCCCACCGTACCGAGTTCTGCATCGACAAGCTGTTCACGCCCGACGCCGCCGCTGGTCGTCGCGGCCTGCTCGAACTGCGCGCCTTCGAGATGCCGCCGCACTGGCGCATGAGCGTGGCCCAGCAGGCGCTGCTGCGCGGCCTCGTCGCCAAATTCTGGGACCGTCCCTACGAGCGGCCGCTCAGCCGCTGGGGCACGCGCCTGCACGACGATTTCATGCTGCCGCATTTCGTGTGGCAGGACTTCAACGACGTGCTCTCCGATCTCGGCGAAGCGGGCTACGACTTCGCACCCGAATGGTTCGCACCGCATTTCGAGTTCCGCTTCCCGCGACTGGGTGAAGTGGCGCAACGGGGCCTCGAACTCGAGCTGCGTCATGCGCTGGAGCCGTGGCATGTGCTGGGCGAGGAGCCGGGCGGCGGCGGCACCGTGCGCTACGTCGATTCGACGGTCGAGCGCCTGCAGGTCAAGGTCGCGGGCCTGAACGACCAGCGTCATTCCATTGCCTGCAACGGCTGGCGGCTGCCACTGCGCGCCACGGGCACCGCCGGCGAATACGTCGCGGGCGTGCGCTATCGCGCATGGGCGGCGGCCAACTCGCTGCATCCGACCATCGGCGTGCACGCCCCGCTTACCTTCGACATCCACGATGCGTGGAGCGGCCGCTCGATCGGCGGCTGCACCTATCACGTGGCCCATCCGGGCGGCCGCAACTACGATCGCGTGCCTGTAAACGCCAACGAGGCCGAAGCGCGCCGCCGGGCCCGCTTTTTCGCCATCGGCCATACCGGCGGCAAGTCCCCGGAACCGCGGCCGCTGGCCAATCCGGAACATCCGCTGACGCTCGACCTGCGCCGGGCCTAGGGCCTATAGTTCGCCCGCCTCAGAGCTAATCTTTCCACTCGTTCCCACTTCTGTTGCGAGCCCATGGAGTCGTTGCGCGGCCTCTCTTCCTCGCCGGCAAGCGCGTACGACGAACTGGTGACCGGCCAGAAGTCGATCCGCTATCACTGGCAAGGCATCCTGAGCGTCATCCGCTCGCTTCCGGGCGGGTTGGGCGAACGCGTGGAGAGTGCTCGCCGGCAACTCGAGGAGTCGGGTGCGACCGTCAACCTGCTGGACGATCGCGGCTCGGCACGCTGGACCTTCGACCCGTTGCCGATGGTCATCGCGCCCGACGAATGGGCCAGTATCGAGAAAGGCCTTATCCAGCGCGCGCGCCTTCTCGACAAGGTCCTGGCCGATGTCTACGGCCCTCAGACGCTGCTGAAGAAGCAGTTGCTGCCGCCGATGCTGGTCCACGCCAACCGGCATTTCCTGCGCCCCGCCCGGGTCACGGATGGCGCCGCGCCGCAACGCCATCTCGGCAACTATGCGGTCGATCTGGTGCGACTGAGCAACGGGCGCTGGCATGTATTGGCCGACCATACCGAGCTTCCCGCGGGCATCGGCTACGCCCTCGAGATGCGTCGTGTTCTGGCGCGCAGCCTGCCGGAGGCATTCCGCTCCATTACCGTCCGTCATCTGCGACCCTTCGTCGACCGTTGGCACGAGTCGCTGCGCTCGATGGCGCCGGCCTCCGTGACACAGCCCAACATGGCACTGCTGACGCCAGGCTTGCTGTCGGCCACCTATTTCGAGCACGTCTATCTCTCGCGCGTACTGGGGCTTCCGCTCGTGGAAGGCGGTGACATGGTGGCCCGTGACGGCCAGGTGTCGATCAAGACCCTGGCCGGCCTCCGGCCCGTGCACGTGCTGCTGCGGCGCCTCGACAGCGCCTTCGCCGATCCTCTGGAGATGCGCGCCGATTCGGCGCTTGGCGTCACCGGCCTGGTGGAGGCGACGCGCAGCGGCAATATCGCACTCGCCAATGCGCTGGGGTCGGGTGTCGTCGAGACGCCGGCCATCATGCCGTTTCTCGAGGGGTTGAGCGAACACCTGCTGGGCGAGAAGCTCGAGTTGCCGTCGCTCGATGTGTGGTGGCTGGGTGAGCCGGCGGCCCTCAGCTTCGCCCTGGCCAACCTCGACCTCATGATCGTGCGTCCCTGCCTCGGCCAGGACCGCGAGCCCATCGTCGTGGGCATGCTCGAGCCGGAGGAGCGAAAGGCGCTGGTCGAGCACATCCGTGCCCAGCCCGGCCAGTATGTCGCGCAGTATCCCATGACGCCGTCGCTCACGCCCAAGTGGGACGGGCAGGCGCTGGTGCCTTCCGCCGTCGTGCTGCGCGCCTTCGTGGTGGCCGACCACGACACCTATCATGTGCTGCCGGGCGGCCTCGCCCGCGAACCCGACGGCGACACCGCGTTGCGCTCCCTGGGCCGCCTGCACGGCACCTTGAAGGACGTCTGGGTGCTGGCCGAGGATGCGGCCGACGTGCAGCTTCCGACGACCCGGCGCTTTCACCAGCTCGCGGTCGAACGCAGCACCGCCGACCTGCAGAGCCGCGTCGCCGACAATCTCTTCTGGCTCGGCCGCTATATCGAGCGGCTCGACAACGATGCACGGCTCCTGCGGACGACGGCGTCGCGCGTGGCGCAAGGCGCCGTCGGCCCGCGCGATGCGATCGAGCTCAGGCTGCTCGGCCGGCTGCTCGACCAGGCCAATCTCATGGACCATACGTCGGCCCTCGCTCCGCCCGAGAGCGCCCTGTTTCAGCAGGGTCTGGCCGCCGTGGCCGCCGACGACCGCGGCCTGGGCACCGTGCTCGACGGCATCCAGCGCCTGACCGCCACCATGCGCGACCGTTTCTCGGTCGACATGACGACCGCCGCCGGGCCCGAGATGGTCGAGGTGCGCAAGCGTCTGCTGGCGGCTCGCGGCAACCTCGATCCTCTGCTCGCCGCGCTCGACGAGATCGTGCGCTTCGTCGCCACGCTTTCGGGGTTGGCGCAGGAGAACATGACGCGCGGTACGGGCTGGCGTTTCCTCGATCTTGGCCGCCGAATCGAACGTGGGCTGCATGTCCTCAACGCCGCGCTCGGCCCCTTCACCCTCTCGCCGATCGATTGGGACGCCGCGATGCGCCTGGCGCTCGAACTCTGTGACAGCACGATCACCTACCGCACGCGCTATCTCGGCCAGCTTCAGCCCGCGCCGGTGCTCGACCTCGTGATCCTCGACGACGCCAATCCGCGCGGCCTGGTGTTTCAACTCCGCGCGATCAAGGGCCACCTCGACTATCTGGCTCGTGCGTCGGGCTTTCGGGTCGCCGCGCTTCCGGAGTCGCTGGAGGTGGATCTCGAGGCCGTGGTGCGTCAGTTCGGCGGCGACGAGCAGGCGTGGCGCCATGAAGGACTGGCGCTTGCGATGTTGCGCGACGTCGCCTCCGATACCGAGCAGCAACTCGACAAGCTTTCGGAAGCGATCACGCGCGCCTATTTCTCCCACGTGCCGGCGGCGCAGGCCGTCGGCTCCTCGGGCGGCTGAGCGGCGGAGGCTGACCGTGCAATACCTGCTTTCGCACCGGACGACCTACACCTACGCCAGCACGGTGGACTCGGCGCACCACATCGCCCACCTGCGCGCCCGCAACTTCCCGGGCCAGAAGGTGAGCTCGATCAGCGTCGACACCAGCCCGGTGCCGGCACTGGCCGTCGAGCATGTCGATCACTTCGGCAACCACATCGACATCTACAGGCTCGACAAGCCGCACACGCGCTTCGACATCGAAGTGCGCGCCGAAATCGATGTGCGCTTTCCCCAGCCGCCGGCCGCCGCCTCGACACCGCCCTGGGAGGACATAAGGGCATCGCTCCTCGGCGACGGATTTCCCCTTCCGGTGGAAGCGAGCGAGTTCATCTACGATTCACCGCTGGTGCCCAGCGTGGAGGCGTTGCGTGCCTACGGCGCCCAGTCCCTGACGGCCGGGCGCCCCATCCTCGAAGCGGCGCGCGAACTCACCTCGCGTATCAGGACCGACTTCGAATACAATCCCGGCGCGACCGACATTTCGACGCCGCTCGCCGACGTCTTTGCCGGCAAGGCCGGCGTCTGCCAGGACTTCGCCCATGTCGAGATCGCCGCCTTGCGCGCCCACGGCCTCGCGGCGGGTTACGTCTCCGGCTACATCCGCACGATCAATTCCAAGGACGAGATCGCGCTGCGCGGCGCCGACGCGAGCCATGCCTGGGTGGCCGTCTGGTGCGGCGAAGCGGCGGGTTGGGTCCATCTCGACCCGACCAACGACCTGATTGCGCACGAGGACCACGTCGTCGTGGCCTGGGGGCGCGACTTCTCGGACGTCAGCCCGCTGCGCGGCGTCATTCTGGGCGGCGATTCCCACTCCTATGGCGTCGCCGTGACCCTGGTCCCGACCGGCTGACGAGCCGGCTGACGCTCAGCCGCCCAGGAAGTCCTTCGTCCACCGCGCATAGTCGGCGTCGCGCGTGACCTTTTTCATGAGTTCGGGGCTTGCCACACCCTGCAGCTTCGACGGCTGCGTGCCGTCGCGGAGCGCCTTCAGCGTGTCGTGCACGGCCTTCACCGCCGCCGCGAACGGCTGGTGGCCCTGCAACGCGATGCGGACGCGGCGCGCGCCGAGATAGGCGAGGTCGGTAAGGTCGCCCGACACGCCGCCCAGGATCAACGGCAGCGTGGTCGCTTCGGAGATCGCATCGAGCTCGGCGCGGGTGCGCACGCCCACGAAGAACAACGCGTCGACGCCGGCCGCCTCGTAGGCCTTGCCGCGGGCGATCGCATCGTCGAGGCCTGTGATGGTGATCGCACTGGTGCGGCCGGCGATGCACAGCGCCGGGTCCTGCCGGCCGCCGAGTGCCGCTTTCATCTTGCCGACGCCTTCTTCGATCGAGATCAGGCGGGGCGTGGAGGTGCCATGCGGCGTCGGAAGGTCCGTATCCTCGAGGCTGAGACCGCAGACGCCCGCGGTCTCCAGCTCCTCGACCGTGCGACGGGCGTTCAGCGCGTTGCCGTAGCCATGATCGGCGTCGACCATCAGAGGCAGGCCACCCGCCCGGTTGATGCGATAGGCCTGGCCGGCGAACTCGCTCAAGGTCAGCACGATCAGATCGGGCGCGCCCAGCACGGTCATCGAGGCGACGGAGCCGGCGAACATGCCGATCTCGAAGCCCAGGTCCTCGGCGATTCGCGCGGAGATCGGGTCGAATACTGAACCCGGATGGAAACAGCGCTCACCCGCAAGCAGCGCCCGGAAACGAGTCCGGCGTTCGGTCCAATGCATTGTGATCTCCCCCTCTACTCCTCCTTCTCCTTAGCAAAGGAGAGGGCTGCTATGCAGTGATGCATTTCGACGGGCAAACACGACGGGGGCGGAGTCTTGCCGCTGGCTCGGCACGGGGCGTAGCGTGCCGGCCAGGGACACGGTGGCTCCGGAATCGCCGGTCTGGCTGGCTTGCCGGGGCCGAACCCCGACGTGCCGCTGCCCGAGATTCCGACAGCCTTTCCCTATCTCGGCTGCTGGTTCCTGATGGCCGGGGTGGTCTATTGTTTCTTCGGGCTGGAACCCAGGGGCAGGTCGATCGGACAGTTCGACGGCGAATTGGCCAAGGCCTGATGCACACGCTCTTTCGAAAGGGATGGTCTTGGATATGTTGATCCCGTCTGCCACCGATCTCGCCGGCGACCCCGCCGTGATCTCGCGGGCCGAAGCCATCCGGCCGGCCGTCGAGGCCGCTTCGAACGAGATCGAGGAGACACGCCGGCTGCCGCGGGCGCTCCTCGACAGGCTCCACGAGGCGCGGCTGTTCCGCTTGCTGCTGCCGCGTTCATCGAACGGGATCGAGACCGATCCCCTGACTTTCTTTCACGTGATCGAGACGATCGCACGCAGCGACGCCTCCACCGCCTGGTGCCTGAGCCAGGCCGGCGGCTGCGCCATGTCGGCAGCCTATCTCGACCTGCCGGTCGCGCAGTCGATCTTCGGCGACGATCCGCGCGCCGTGCTGGCCTGGGGGCCCGGCCCCAAGGTCAAGGCAATCGAATGCGAGGGCGGCTTCAAGGTGAGCGGCGTATGGGCTTTCGCCTCGGGCGGCCGTCACGCCACCTGGCTCGGCGCCCATTGCCCGATCTTCCAGGCCGATGGCTCGCCCCGCCTGGACGAGACCGGCCGGCAGCAGGAGCGCACCATGCTGGTGCGCACCGGCGACGTGCAGTGGACCGACATCTGGAACACGGTGGGCCTGCGCGGCACGGCCAGCGATCAGTTTGCGCTAAGCGACTTCTTCGTGCGCGCCGACCATTCGATCACCCGCGAGTTCAGGCTCGAGTGCCGGGAGGCCGGCCCGCTCTACAGGATGGGTGCCGGTACCTGCTATCAGGTGGGCTTCGCGGGCGTGGCCTGCGGGATCGCCCGCGGGGCACTCGATTGCTTCCTCGACGTGGCGCGCAACAAGGTGCCGCGCGGGCACAAGAGCCCGCTGCGCGACAATGCCGTGGTGCAATCCAACCTTGCCCAGGCCGAGGTCAACCTCCGGTCGGCGCGTGCCTTCATGCTGCAGTCGATGGCCGGCATCTGGAAAGACCTCCTGGCCGGCAACACCATCACGATCGAGCAACGCATCGTCGTTCGCATGGCGGCGACCAACGCCATTCACAAAGCCAAGGACGCCGTCGACTTCGCCTACAATGCGACGGGCGCCACGGCGATCTTCGAGAACCATCCGCTGGAACGCCGGTTCCGCGACATCCATACCGTGACCCAGCAACTGCAGGGCCGGCTTTCCCATTTCGAGACCGTGGGCGCCTGGATGATGGGCGCCGACGCCGACCTCACTTTCGTCTGACCCTTCCCGCCTGATCCTTCCACGGAGACCGACCATGCCGCTTGGCCCCCTTCAGCACTACACGATCGAGCCGTCCGACCTCGAAGCCACCAAGCACTTCTATTGCGATGTGCTCGGCCTCGAGAGCGGCGACCGCCCGCCGCTCGGCTTCCCCGGCTACTGGCTCTATTCCGGCGGCGTCGCCACCGTGCATCTCCTCGGCGAACGCAAGCCGCGCGAGGGCATTGTGGTCCGGGGCACAGAGAAGAAGTTCGACGACACCGGACGCTTCGACCATATCGCTTTCGCCGCCAGCGACCTGCCGGGCGTGCGCCAGCGCCTGCAGTCGAAGAACGTGAAGTTCCGCGAGCAGATCGTGCCGCGCACCGGCGCGGCGCAGATCTTTCTCTACGACCCCGACGGCGTCGGCGTGGAGCTGAACTTCCCGCCCGAAGAGGTCCAGGCGGAAGCCAGGGCCTAGACCGGGATGACTTCAAGGCAGATCAGCCAAAGACTGCGGTGCTTGAAAGCAGAGCCCGTCGTTTCGACCGGAGCGCGCAGCGCGGAGTGGAGAGACCTGCTCTCCACCAATTGCCGGCCGAGCGCAGATAAAAGGTCTCTCCGCTTCGCCTCGCTGCGCTCGGCCCCTGTCGAGACGACGGAGCCTTTGGCGTTCACCCCCCACTCAGCGTGCTTCAGTGCTCGTCTCCCTGGATATTGAGAAGATCGAGCCCCTCGCCGACAGTGCGTCATTCGGCGAGGCGGGCGCTTACGAGCGCGTGATCGCCGTTGCGCGGGGCGAGGTCGATCCGTCGTCTCCCGCCAACAAGGGCATCGCCCTGATCGACAAGGCGCCACGCAACGCCGCCGGCAAGGTCGAATACGCGACCAGCGTCTTCATCCTGCGGCCCAGGGATCCGGCGCGTGGGAACGGGCGCATGCTGTACGAAGTCAACAATCGCGGCCGCAAGATGCTGTTCGGCAACATCGCCGACGGCCCGCAGGGCGTGAACGATCCCAGGACGCTGGCCGATCTCGGCAACGCCTTTCCGCTACGGCTCGGCTACACGATCGTATGGTCGGGCTGGGATCCCGATGCGCCCCGCGCCAACATGGGCCTCGCGCTGACGGCGCCGGTCGCGACCGACAACGGCCAGCCGATCGTGCAGACGGTTCGCGAGGAATGGGTCTCGGGTACGCGCGGGGGCATCCTCGAGGCGTTCAAACTCTCGCAGGAGGCCGCCACGCTCGAACAGCCGCGGGCGCGCCTCACCGTGCGGGAACGCGCCGACGACGAGCCGCGGGAGCTGCCACTGAACCAGTGGTCCTTCGTCGACGCCCGCTCGATCAGGCTGCGCGACGGCACCAGGGCCAAGCCTGGATTCCTGTACGAATTCCACTACGAAGCCAGGAATCCGAAGGTCCAGGGCCTGGGCTTCGCGGCGACCCGCGACGTGGTGAGCTGGCTGCGCCATTCACCCGATGCACTGAAGGCGATGGGGCGACCCATCACCCATGCATTGGCGATCGGCTTCTCGCAGGCCGGCCGCTACCTCCGCAACCACGTGTCGGAAGGCTTCAACCGCGACGAACAGGGACGCCGCGTGTTCGACGGCATCCATAGTCACATCGCGGGCGTCGGCCGCGTGTTCTTCAATACGCCGTTCGCCCAGCCGGCGCGCACGAACACCCAGCACGAGGATCACGGCTTTCCCGAGAACGAGTTTCCGTTCTCGACGGCTTCTCTGTCCGATCCGCTGACCGGCAAGAGCGGCTCGCTCTTCCGCGGCGACGGCTCCGACCCGCTGCTGATCGAGACCAACACCTCGACTGAATACTGGCAGAAGGGCGCCTCGCTCCTGCACACCGATCCGCTCGGCCTGAAGGACGTGGCTCTGCCGGAAAACTCGCGCGTCTATATGATTGCCGGCACCCAGCATGGCGGACGCGCCGGGGCCACGACCGACCCCGGCCCCAATCTCAACCCGCGCAACCCGCATAATCCCATGCCGGCGGTTCGCGCCCTGCTGGTCGCTCTCGACGAATGGGTCGTTTCCGGCAAAGAGCCGCCGCCCAGCCGCGTGCCGACCCTGGCTGCCGGCACACTCGTCGCGCCGGACAAGACCGGCTTTCCCGCCGTGCCCGGTGCCGCGATCGTCCGCACCACCAACTGGGTGTCGCCGCCGGGCGACTGGGTGAAGCCCGTCGTCGCCGACAGGGCCTATCGCACTCTGGTCAGCAAGGTCGACGCCGACGGCAACGAGGCGGCGGGCATCCGCCTCCCGGACATCGCCGTGCCTCTGGCCACCTATACCGGCTGGAACGAATACAAGCCGCCATATCCCGTGGGCGAGATCGCCGACCGCGACGGCAGCTGCCTGCCGCTCGCCCTCGACAAGGCCGCTCGCGAGGCCTCGGGGGACCCCCGGCCGTCGATTGCCGAGCGTTACAAGAGCGGCGGCGACTATGTCGCCAGGGTTCAGGCGGTCGTCGACGAACTGCTTGCCGACCGGCTGCTGCTGGCCGAAGACGCCGAACGTTACCTCGACCGCGCGCTCCGCGAACCCCGCGTCGCGCCTTAACGAAAATTTCAAGGGAGATCAGGATGGGCAAGAGAATCGCAGTCGTCGGCACGGGTGCACTGGGCGGCTATGTCGGCGGATATCTCGCGCATGCGGGTCACGACGTCACCCTGATCGATTTCTGGCCGGAGAATATCGAGATCATCCGCAAGCGCGGCCTGGAACTCGACGGCGTGACGCCGGAAGAGAAGTTCACCGTCACCAAGGCCAAGACCATGCACCTCACCGAGATGCAGGATCTGTCGCGACAGAAGCCGATCGACATCGCCTTCGTGTCGATGAAGTCCTACGACACCGAATGGGCGACGGCGCTGATCAAGCAGTATCTGGCGCCGGACGGCTACGTCGTGTCGCTGCAGAACTGCCTGAACGAGGAGCGCATCGCGGGCGTCGTCGGCTGGGGCAAGACCGTCGGCATGGTCGCCTCGCTGATCTCGGTCGACATGTACGAAGCCGGCAAGATCCGCCGCACGGTCTCCAAGGGTGGCGACAAGCACACCGTCTTCCGCGTCGGCGAGGTCCATGGCCGCATCACCAAGCGCGTCGAGGAACTGCGCGAGATGGTGGGTATGATCGACAGCGCCAAGACCACCACCAACCTGTGGGGCGAGCGCTGGTCCAAGCTCTGCCAGAACGGCATGAAGAACGGCGTCTCGGCAGCCACCGGCATGACCGGCTCGGACTGCGACCGCAACGACGCCGTGCGTCGCTTCTCGATCAAGCTGGGCGGCGAGGCCGTGCGCGTCGGTCAGGCGCTCGGCTATCACATCGAGAAGATCGGCAAGCTCGAGCCCGAACTGCTGGCCCGGGCGTCGGAGGACGACAAGGCGGCCCTCGACGAGGTCGAGGCGATCCTGCGCCCCGGCTCCAACGCCAATCCCAATCCGCGCGCCGACATCCAGCGCCCCTCGATGGCGCAGGACATCATCAAGGGCCGCCGCACCGAGATCGAGTTCATGAACGGCTATATCGCCGATCGCGGCAACTACATCGGCGTGCCGGCGCCGACCCATGCCAAGCTCACCGATATCGTCAAGAAAGTGGAACGCAAGGAGCTGAAGCCGGCCGCCGCCCTGCTCGGAGGTTAAATTGCCCTTTCCGGCGGAGCAGGCAGCAAGCCCTGCTCCGCCGAACCGCCTATTTTGACAATCTGATCTGTGTAATCGCGACGGGCCTGCGGCCATATCTCTTACTCGCACGGCGAGACTCGGCCCAAATACTGCATGGCGTCTCCTGTGCCTCGAATGGCTGAGGGGGTTGTCGTGATTCAGGTAAAGTATCGGTTTCTGGCCAGCGCGGTGGCGTCGCTGGCGTCAATTGCTCTGCTCACTGGCAGCCCCGCGGCGCAGACCGCCGTCACCAAGGGCGGGACGCTGATCTATCTCGAGCAGCAGCCCCATACGAACCTCTATCCACCGGCCGGAGGCTTCTATCCCAACGGCGGGGTGCTCAACCAGATCACCGACAAGCTCACCTACCAGAATCCCAGGACTCTGGAGATCGAGCCATGGATCGCCGAGAGCTGGACGGTCAACGCCGACGCAACGGAATACACCTTCAAAATTCGCCCGGGCGTCACCTTCTCCGACGGGTCGCCGGTCGACGCGGCGGCGGTGGCCCGGAACTTCGATACTTATGGGCTGGGCAACAAGGAGCTGAAGCAGCCCGTTTCCGAGGTCATCACCAACTACAAGGGCAGTGAAGTCGTCGATCCGCTAACCGTGAAGTTCTTCTTCACCAAGCCGTCGGTCGGCTTCCTGCAGGGCACGTCGGTGATCGGCTCCGGCCTGGTATCGCTCAAGACCCTGGCGCTGCCCTTCGACGCGCTGGGCGACGCCACCAAGATCATCGGCTCCGGTCCCTTCGTGGTGAAGAGCGAAGTGCTCGGCCGCGAACTCGTGATGGAAGCACGCAAGGATTACAAATGGGGACCGGCCAAGCTCGCTCACCAGGGCCGCGCCAACCTCGACGGCATAAAGTATGTCGTGACGCCCGAGGACAGCGTACGCATCGGCGCGCTGCTGGCGGGCCAGGCCAACGTCATCCGCCAGGTCCAGGCCTATGACGAGAAGCAGGTCCAGTCCAAGGGCTTCATCATCTATGCCGTGTCGACGCGCGGCGTGAACAACTCGGTCGTGTTCCGCCCCGACAATCCCCTCGTTTCCGACATCCGCGTGCGCAAGGCGCTTCTGCACGCGACCAACGCCAAGGAGATCGTGGCGACGCTGTTCTCGGCCAATTATCCGCAGGCCAAATCGATCATCGCGTCGACCGCTCAGGGTTACGTCGACCAGTCGGCCAAGCTCGCCTACGACCCGGCGCTGGCCGCCAGGCTGCTCGACGAAGCCGGCTGGACGGTTGGTCCGAAAGGGTTGCGCCAGAAGGACGGCAAGGAGCTGGTGCTCCAGGCCTACGAATCGCCGCCGCAGCCGCAGAACAAGGAAACGCTGCAGCTCGTGGCCCAGCAATGGGCCAAGGTCGGCGTGAAGCTGAACGTGCTGGCGGGCGATGCCGGCAGCCGCGTCGCCGACAGTCTCGATCCTGCAAAGACCCCCGTCGCGCCGGCCATGGTCGGGCGCGCCGATCCCGACGTGATCCGCAGCCAGTATTATCCGACGACGCGCAACGCGCTGCTGCAGAAGGGCGGCGTCAGCAACAAGGTCCAGAGCTTCGCCGACGACAAGCTCAACACCCTGCTCGAGAACATCGCCGCCGCCACCGATCCGGTGAAGCGCCTGGCGCTGGTGGGCGAGGTGCAGGCCTATGTGATCGACCAGGGCTATGTGATCCCGATCTTCGAGGAGCCCCAGGCCTTCGCCGCCTCGCCCAAGGTCAAGGACTTCACTTTCGAGGCCGTGGGCCGGCCGAGCTTCTACACGACCTGGATAGCGCCGAAGTAGGCGTGGCAGAGACCATGTTGCGCTATCTCCTGGGCCGCGTCGGGCAGGCCCTGGCCGTTCTGGCCCTGACCTTCACGGCGGCCTTCCTGCTGCTGCAGGTGCTGCCGGGCGATGCGATCATGATCAAGTTCATGAGCCCCGACATGGGCCTCACGGCCGATCAGATCGCCGAGATCCGCGCCTCCTATGGCGCGGACCGTCCGCTGTGGGAGCGCTACTTCACGACCGTCGGCAACTTCCTCACCGGCAATTTCGGCTTCTCGATCCAGGCCGGCGTTCCGGTGAGCCAACAACTCGCGACCAACCTGCCGCCGACCCTGGAGCTCGCGTCGCTGGCTTTCCTGGGCGCCGTGATCCTGACGATCCTGCTCGCCACGGCCTCGAACATGGTCGGCATGGAGTGGCTGCGCGCAGGCCTGCAATCGCTGCCGTCGCTGTTCATCTCGGTGCCGGTGTTCTGGCTGGGCATCATGCTGATCCAGCTATTCTCTTTCCAGCTGGGGCTGGTATCGGTGATCAGTCCCGGCCCGGTCGAACGGCTGGTCCTGCCGGTCCTCACTCTCGCGATTCCGATCTCCGCGCCACTGGCACAGATCCTGATGCGCAACATCGACCAGGTGCTGGCGCAGCCGTTCGTCGCCGTCGCCCGCGCCAAGGGCGCCTCGCGCAACTGGGTGCTGTGGCGCCATGTGGCGCGCAACGCCATCCTGCCGACCCTCACCATTGCCGGCGTCCTGTTCGGCGAGCTGCTGGCCGGCGCCGTCGTCACCGAAGCGGTGTTTGGCCTCAGCGGCCTGGGCGGCCTCACCTACCAGGCCGTGGGCAACCACGACACGGCGGTCCTGCAGGCCATCGTCGTGATCTCCGCACTTGCCTTCGTCACGATCAATCTCGTGGTCGACCTGCTCTACCCGGTGCTCGATCCCCGGCTCGGCACCAAAATGGGAGCCGCGACATGACCGCGGAAACCGCCGGCGGCTCGGGCGCCGACGTCCAGGCCCGCTGGACCGCCCGCTTGAAGCGTGTGCCGGTGACGCTGGCGCTCGCCTGGACGATCGTCTTCATCGTCCTGCTGTGGGCCGCGCTGCCGTCGCTCTTCACGGGCTACAGCGGCACCGAGGGCGTGCCAGGCGAGCAGCTCCGTCCGCCCAGTGCCGAGCATATCCTGGGCACCGACGGCCTCGGCCGCGACGTCTATGCGCGCGTCGTCTATGGCGCGCGGCACTCGCTGTCCGGCGCCTTCGTCGCCGTCACGGTCGGCCTGCTTCTGGGCACGTTGCTCGGCCTGATCGCCGGTGCGCGCGGCGGCTGGATCGACATCGTGGTCATGCGTCTGGTCGATTCGATGCTGGCCGTGCCGTCGCTGCTGCTGTCGCTCAGCATCATCGTCCTGTTGGGCTTCGGCACCATTAACGTCGCCATCGCCGTCGGCGCTGTGGCGATCGCCCGATTCGCCCGGCTGGCGCGCTCCGAGGTGATGCGCGTGCGGCGCACCGAATATGTCGAAGCTGCTTTCGGCAGCGGCGGTACCTTCTGGGCGGTCCTCTACCGCCATGTCCTGCCCAACTCGCTGACCTCGGTGATCGCGCTGGCGGCGCTCCAGTTCGGCTCGGCCATTCTTGCGATCTCGACGCTGGGCTTTCTGGGCTATGGCGCTCCGCCCCCGACGCCGGAATGGGGCCTGTTGATCGCCGAGGGCCGCAACTACCTGTCGCGCGCCTGGTGGCTCACCGCGGCGCCCGGCCTCGTCGTCGTGCTTGTCGTGCTGTCCGCCGATCGCATCAGCAAGGCCTTGGGCAGGACCGCGCCATGACCGTCACGCCGATCCTTCAGGTCGACGATCTCGCCATCGCCTACAAGACGGGCGACCGCGAGCAGCGGGTCGTGCACGGCGTCTCGTTCAGCGTCGCGCCGGGCGAAGTCGTGGCGCTGGTGGGCGAATCCGGATCCGGCAAGACCACGACGGCGCAGGCGACGCTCGGCCTGCTGCCCGGCAACGGGCGCGTCGAAAGCGGCATCATCCGCCTCAACGGCACCGACATCAGCCGGTGGTCGCAGAAGCGGCTCGATTCGATCCGCGGCGCCGTCGTCAGCCTGATCCCGCAGGATCCCGGCAGCTCGCTCAACCCGGTACGGACCATCGGCTCGCAGCTCGCCGAAGTGCTGCAGATCCACAAGCGCGGCGACCGCAGGGCGATCCAGGCACGCGTCATCGAGCTGCTGGAAAGGGTCGGCCTGACACCGGCCGCGATGCGCGCCCAGCAATATCCGCATGAACTTTCGGGCGGCATGAAGCAGCGCGTACTGATCGCCATCGCCGTCGCCCTCAATCCGGCGCTGATCGTGGCCGACGAGCCGACCAGCGCCCTCGACGTCACGGTGCAGCGGCGCATCCTCGACTTGATCGACGAGCTGCGCCGCGAGAGCGGCACGGCGGTGCTGCTGGTGACGCACGATCTCGGTGTCGCCGCCGACCGGGCCGACCGGCTGGTGGTGCTGCAGAACGGCCGCATCCAGGAACAGGGGCCCGTGAAGGACATGCTCGCGGCACCGCGCAGCGCCTACACGCGCCGCCTTCTGGCCGATGCGCCGTCGCTCGGCAAACCGCGGCCGGCGCGGGCGGGGATCGACACGCAGGACTTCGCCATCGAAGTCACGGGGCTCACGCACGATTTCCCGGTGACCGGCGGCGAGGTCAAGTCGTTCCGCGCGATCGACGACCTGTCCTTCAAGGTCCGGCGAGGCACCACCCACGCGATCGTGGGCGAATCGGGGTCGGGCAAGACCACAGCGATCCGCAGCGTCGTCGGCTTCATCAAACCCACCGCCGGCCGCATTCTCATCGACGGCGTCGACCTCACCACGCTCAGAGGCGAGAAGCTGCGGCGGTTTCGCAAGCACATCCAGCTCGTCTACCAGAACCCCTTCGGCTCTCTCGATCCACGCCAGACCATCGCGCGCATCGTCGAGGAGCCGCTCCTGAATTTCGAGCCGATCCCCGCCGCTGACCGCGCCCGCAAGGTGCGCGACATGCTGGGCCGGGTCGGTCTTTCCGAGACTTTCCTCGAACGCCATCCGCGTGCTCTGTCGGGCGGCCAGCGGCAGCGCGTGGCGATCGCCCGCGCGCTGGTGCTCGACCCGAGGGTGCTGGTGCTCGACGAGGCGGTCTCAGCCCTCGACGTTACGGTGCAGGCGCAAATCCTGTCCCTGCTCGACGAGCTGCAGAAGACACTGGGCCTCACCTACCTGTTCGTCTCGCACGACCTCGCCGTGGTGCGGCAGATCTCCGACACGGTGTCGGTCATGCACAAAGGTCGGCAAGTCGACGGTGGCCCGGTCGAGGCCGTCTTCGGCCAGCCCGACAGCGCCTATACCCGCGAGCTGATCGACGCCATTCCCGGCCGCAGCCTGCCGGTCCTTGGCGTTCCCGTACTTGCGGGGCCGCCCGAACTTCCACCAAGGTTAAGCCCATGACCACGTTTCCGATCAAACGCCTCGGTTTCTTCACCCGCCTGCTCGACCAGGTTGATGCCGCCGAACGCTACCGCCTGGCGACCCAGCAGATCGTGCAGGCCGAGAAGTGCGGCTTCGATTCGGCCTGGATCGCCCAGCACCATTTCCATGAAGGCGAAGGCGGCCTGCCGGCGCCGTTCGTCTTTCTTGCCCACGTCGCCGCCCACACTTCCCGCATTCGCCTCGGCACAGGCATCGTCACCCTGCCGCTGGAGCTGCCGATCCGGGTGGCCGAGGATGCCG
>JABMNB010000208.1 GCA_013205335.1 Rhodospirillales bacterium | reverse complement strand
GTGGCCTAGACTTGGGGCAACGTGTCGAAATTCCTTCGCTCCGTTGGCTTGCTGGGCCTTCTTGTCGTCGCCGGCGTCGCGATCTGGCTGGGGCAGATCGACGAACTGAAGCTCGCAGGTCCGCGCACCGACTATTTCCTCTATCTCGCGGCGTTGCTTTTTCTGGCGATCGTGCTCGCGCGCTGGCCGCGTCTCTCGGGAACGCTCTTGGTGCTGGCCTGTGTCGAGTTCGCCTGGGGCCTGGGATCCTGGGCCCTGGCGCCGCCCGGCTCGCCATCGCTGCTGCCGCCGGTCAGCGCCGAACCGGCGCGCTTCCAGTGGCATCCGCTGCTGCAGGCCGTGCCGGTATCCGGCCTCGCCTTTACCAGCGCAACCGGGCTCGCCATCCGGCATTCGTCCCAGGGCACGCGCGGTCGCGATCCCGATCCCGCGCGGTTGGCCGACGGCGCCGTCGTGGCGACCTTCGGCGGGTCGGCGACCTACGATATCGGCAATGGCGAGGGCGACACCTGGCCCGAGCGGCTGGACGAGGCGCTGCGCGGCGACAGGCTGGTCGTCGTCAATCACGGCGTGCCGGGCTACA
Source organism: Rhodospirillales bacterium (assembly GCA_013205335.1). GTDB lineage: Bacteria > Pseudomonadota > Alphaproteobacteria > Reyranellales > Reyranellaceae > Reyranella. The sequence continues at coordinate 18,448 of JABMNB010000208.1, read as the reverse complement.
CGACGGCCGAGCACCTGTTGCAGACGGCCTTCTATCCCGAGAAGTTCGCCAAGGCGCCGAGCTGCGCGGTCTACTTCGTGGGTTGGAACGACCTGCGTAACGCGCACATTCCCGACCTCGATGCCGGCTATGCCGACTTCCACATGCCTAGCCAGGTCGATTCCCTGAAGGTGCGGCGTGCCGGTGGCTCCAACGTCACGATCTCGCCGCTGCTCACGGTACTGGCCCGCCTCGTCGCGGCCGAAGTCGACACGGTGCGCTATGCCAAGGATCCCTATGCGCTGCCGCCTGCCAGCGGACCCGATCCGGCGGCGGCGGCGATCTTCGAGCGCAACGTCCGGTCGATCTCGGCCATCAACCGCGCCCGTGGCACGCCGACGATCTGGGTCGGGCAGGTCGTCAACCGCGACCGCCTGAAGGGCGAGGGCTTGTACGGCTGGCTGCCGCGCGTGCGCGACCGCGATCTCTGGCCGCTGCTGCAGCAGTCCAACGCGCTGCTGGAGCGTACCGCGCGGGCGCTCGGCGATACCTACGTGGTCCTGCCGGACGATGCGTTCGGTTCGGCCGACTTCGTGGACCAGGGACATTTCTCGGCGGCGGGCGCGCGCCGCTTCGCGGCGCTGCTGGCGCCGGTCGTGCGCGAGACTTGCCGCTAGGCGCGCGGGATTCTACTCCTGTCGCCATGGCTTCTCCGTCCCGCGTAATCCTCATCACCGGTGCCTCCTCGGGCATCGGCGCCGCAACCGCGCGTGCGCTGGCCGCGCCCGACACGGCCCTGGTCCTCCATGCGCGTCGCAACCGGGCCGGTCTCGAACGGGTAGCGGCATTCGCCGCGGGGGCCGGCGCCCAAACGCTGATCCTCGAAGGCGACCTTGCCGTTTCCGGCACGGCGGCGCGTCTGGTCGATGAGACCGTGAAGGCGTTCGGTCGCCTCGACGTCATCGTGAGCAATGCGGGTTTCGCCAACCGCGCGCAGGTCGGCGAACTCGACCGCGCGGCCTGGGACGCCAGCCAGAATGCGATGACGGCGGCTTTCTTCGAACTGGCGACGGCGGCCAAGCCGTGGCTGGTCAAGGCCGGCGCGTCGGGGCGCCTGGTCGGCGTCTCGTCGTTCGTGGCCCATGCCTTCGCGCGCGGTCTCATGACCTTTCCGGCGTCGGCCGCCGCCAAGGCGGGCGTCGAGGCTTTCGCCAAGGCGTTCGCCGTCGATATCGCGGGCTCGGGCGCCACGGTGAACTGCGTCGCCCCGGGTTTCATCGAGAAGGACCCGGACGCCCATGCCGCCGTGCCGCGGGCCGGGATGGAGAAGGTGACCCAGTCGATCCCGATGGGCCGCTACGGCAAGCCCGCCGAAGTGGCGGCCCTGATCGCCTTCCTGTGTTCGCCGGCGGCAAGCTACATCACTGGCCAGACGGTACACGTGAACGGTGGGGTCACGCTTTAGCAGGTCGTTGAAAAAGTCGGAGTCGTGGCGAATAAACGAAACAAACGAAATAAACGAAATAAATGAACCGAGAGTCGCACCCCCTGAATCTGGTGCCGTGGTGACCGTTGACGGGTCAATGTGGCTCGCCGGTGCTTCTGAAAAACCCATTTCAACAGCCTGTCAGGACCGACAGCAGAGATCAGCCGATCGAGCGCACCAGCCTGATGATGTCGATGCCCCTGGTGTCGATGCCGAACCAGTCGAGGTAGAGCGGCACCTGGTGGTCGAGCATGTGGCGGCCGTGATGGATACGCCGCCCATGGGTGCGGGCCCGCATCAACAGCGGCGTTTCGACCGGGCTCATGATCACGTCGGCCACGACGACGTCGGGGTCGAGCGTCATCGGGTCGAACGGTTGCGGGTCGTCGGGACGCAGACCGAGAGCTGTCGCGTTGATCGCGATGTGGATGCCCTTGGGGGGCGTCCGTACCTCGGCGACCGGCACGTCGGGATACTGGTTCAGCAGCCGGTCGATCGCCTTGCTGGCGCGCGCTTCCTGGATCTCGGTGACCAGCAGGCGGCCGACACCGGCTTCGCAGAGCGCCGCGGCGATGGCGCCGCCGGCACCGCCGAGCCCGACCACCCAGACGCTGGCGCCCTTCACGCGATGGCCCTGCGCCTCGAGCCCGCGCACGAAACCCACACCGTCGACATTGTCGCCGGCCAGCGCCCCGTCAGGGTCCCGGCGCACCAGATTGACGCTGCCGGCCGCCAGCGCGCGCGGCGTGGCGCGGCCCAGCAGGTCGAGCATGGTGGTCTTGTGCGGGATCGTGACGGTGAAGCCGCCGAGATTGCGCATCTTGACGAGTGCGTCGAGCATCAGCGGCAGTAGTTCCGGGCCGCCCTCGAAGGGCAGCCAGACGGCATTGACCCCGGTGGCGGCGAAGACCTGGGGCATCACGCCGGTCATGCGCAGCTGGCGGATGGGATCGCCGATCGTGCCGTAGAGGCGCGTGGCGCCGTTGACCTGGAACAGGCCGTTGAAGAGCTGCGGATCTGTCGGGTTCATGAGCCCCCAAAGAAAAACGGCGAAGCCTGCGCTCCGCCGTCGATCTTGGCCGCGTGGGGTGCGAGGCGCTAGAGATTCTTCAGCACGTACTCGGCCGAGGAGACCTCGAAAGCGCCCGGCTTCTCGACGAAGAGGTGCTTGATGACGCCGTCTTCGACGACCATGGCGTAGCGCTGGCTGCGCGTGCCGAGGCCGAACTTCGAGCCGTCCATCGTCTGGCCCATCGCCTGGGTGAACTCGCCGTTGCCGTCGCCCAGCATCATCACCAGGTCGCCAGCCTTCTGGTCCTTGCCCCAGGCGCCCATCACGAACGCGTCGTTCACGGAAATGCAGGCGATGACGTCGACGCCCTTCGCCTTGAGAGCAGCTGCTTCGGCCACGAACCCGGGCACGTGCTTTGCTGAACAAGTGGGGGTGAAGGCGCCCGGCAGCGCGAAGGCGACGACCTTCTTGCCCGGCGCGAAAAGCTCTTCGGTGGTCACGGCCTTGGGGCCTTCGGGACCCATGGTGCGCAGCGTGGCGCTTGGGACCTTGTCGCCGACTTTCGCCATTATTAGCTCCTTAATATACGCCGCCCAACCGCGGCCTTTGCGAACTGGCGGACCCTAGGCCGGGGTTGGGTTTTTGTCCATGGAAGGCCCGTCGGGCCCCGGTCCCTTGATCTTTGACCGGACAATCCCCATGGATATGGGAGATCATTGCTCATGCCCGGGTCCAGCTCTCCTGCCGCCACATTGGTCGGCCGCTTCCTGGTTGCAGCGCCGTCCATGCCGGACGAGCGCTTCCAGAAGAGCGTCGTATTCATCTGCAAGCACGATGACGACGGCGCGCTGGGAATCATCGTGAACAACAAGGTCGACGACCTGCCGTTGGGGCAGGTTTACAAGCAGCTGGGCATCGAGGTGCCCAAGACGGCCGTCGACTGGCCGGTCCTGTTCGGCGGTCCCGTCGAGACCTCGCGTGGTCTCGTACTGCACTCGGCCGATTACAAGCGCGACGAGACCCTGCTGATCGACGGCGGGATGGCGCTCACCGCCTCGCTGGAGATCCTGAAAGACATGGCGGTCGGTACCGGACCGAAGAATGCCTGGCTGGCCCTGGGTCATTCGGGTTGGGCGCCCGGCCAGCTCGACCGCGAAATGCAGGACAATGCCTGGCTCGTGGTCGATGGCGATGCCGCACTGGTGTTCGACGCCGATCTCGCAGCCAAATGGCAGCGTGCGCTCGACCGGCTGGGTCGCGGGCCTGGGGCCAAGTTCGACCTCGCCTCCTTCTCTCCCCAGTCCGGACGCGCCTGACTTCCTGGTGGCCTGACATGCATGCATTGGGGTGCATCAGATGTGCGCGCTCGCGTGGGGATTGTGCTTAACTTCCCCAGGCGAGCGGGCTTATAGGGCAGATGCGTCGACCGCCTGCCTCCCTTCGCGGACGGCGTTGCGTAACCGGGACGTCCGCATTCCTTCCCCAACCCCAACTACGGAATGCGGGCGTCCCGTCCTCGCGTCGAGCGCCTACTCGGCGGCGATCGACTGGGTGGCGGGGCTCTTGTAGGCGGCGAGCAGCGACGCTTCGCGCTCCTTCGCGACCTTTATGTTCTTTTCCTTGATGTGACCGAAGCCGCGCATGCTCTCGGGTATCGCAGCGATCTGCACCGCAACGGCGTGGTTTTCCTGGCTGAGCGTAGCCATCAGGGTCTCGATCGTCGCTTCGTATTCACCGATCAGGCGGCGCTCCATGCGACGTTCCTCGCTGTAGCCGAAGATGTCGAACCTGCCGCCGCGCAGCCGCTTCAGAGAGGCGAGGAAGCGGAACACCGGCATCATCCAGGCGCCGAACTCGCTCTTCTTCAGCTCGCCCGTCGTCGGATCGCGGTCGGCGAACAGCGGCGGCGCGAGGTGGAAGGTGATCTTGTAGTCACCCTCGAACTGCTGGCTCAGCTTCTTGTGGAACTCGCCGTCGCTATAGAGGCGGCCGACCTCGTATTCGTCCTTATAGGCCATCAGCTTGTAGAGCGACTTGGCGACAGCTTCGGCGAGGCCGCGGCGGCCAACTGCCTTTTCTTTCTCCAGCTTGGCCACGCGGTCGACGAATGCGCGGTAGCGCTCGGCATAGGCCCTGTCCTGGTAGGCGGTCAGTAGCTCGACTCGCTTGGAGAGGATCTCCGGCAACGTCCGCGCCACCGGCTTTTCGATGCGCAGCGCGGGCTTCGCGGCGGCCTGTACGGCGGCGAGATTGTGCGCGGCGAGGCGTCCCCAGTCGAAGGTGCGCTTGCTGCTTTCGACGGCGACGCCGTTCAGCTCGATGGCGCGCATCAGCGCGTCGAGCGAGAGCGGGATCAGGCCTTTCTGCCAGGCGTGGCCCAGCATGAAGAGGTTGGTCGCGATCGAATCGCCCAGGAGGGCAGTGGCAAGACCGGTGCCGTCGATGAACGAGGTCGCCTCGTCGCCCGCGGCTTCGCGGATCGCCTTCATCATCGCCTCGGCGCCCAGATCCATGTCGCCGTTCATGACGAAGGCGGCGACCGGCTGGACGTGACCGTTGATCACGGCCTTGGTGATGCCCTGCTCGATGCGCGACAGCGCGGCCGGCGAGGCCGCCACGACCATGTCGCAGCCCAGGACCAGGTTGGCGCCGCCGGCGGCGATGCGCACGGCGTGGAGATCTTCAGGCTTGGGCGCGAGCCTGACGTGGCTCATCACCGCGCCGTTCTTTTGCGCCAGCCCGGTGAAGTCGAGGACCGTGCAGCCCTTGCCTTCGAGATGTGCCGCCATGCCGATCAGCGCGCCGACGGTGATGACGCCTGTGCCGCCGATGCCGGTCACCAGGATGCCGTAGGGCTCGCTGAGCGGCCGCATCGTCGGCATGGGCAGCGATGAGAAGGGATCGTCGGCCACGACCTCGAGCTTGCGGCGGCGGGCCTTGGCGGGAGCGCCGCCATGCACCGACACGAAGCTCGGGCAGAAGCCGTTCACGCAGGAGAAGTCCTTGTTGCAATTGCTCTGGTCGATCTGGCGCTTGCGGCCGAGTTCAGTCTCGAGCGGCTTCACCGACACGCAGTTGCTCTTCTCGGAGCAGTCGCCGCAGCCTTCGCAGACGGCGTCGTTGATGAAGACGCGCTTGGCGGGGTCGGGGAAGGTGCCGCGCTTGCGACGACGACGCTTTTCGGCGGCGCAGGTCTGGTCGTAGACGAGCACGGTGAGGCCCGGGATCTCGCGCAGTTCGCGCTGCACGGCGTCGAGCTCGTCGCGATGACGGATCGTGACGCCATGCGCGAAGCCGGCATTCATCGGGTACTTGTCGGGCTCGTCGGTGACGACGATCACCTTCTTGGCACCCTCGGCCTCGACCTGCCGCGTGATCTCCGGAACCGAAAGTGGCCCGTCGTGCGGCTGGCCGCCGGTCATCGCGACCGCGTCGTTGAACAGGATCTTGTAGGTGATGTTGACGCCGGCGGCGGCCGACTGGCGGATCGCCATCAGGCCCGAATGGTAATAGGTGCCGTCGCCCAGGTTCTGGAAGATGTGCTTGTCGGAATGGAACGGCGCCTGGCCGACCCAGCCCACGCCCTCGCCGCCCATGTGGGAGATCAGCGAGGTGCGGCGCTCGGGCATCCAGATCGCCATGCCGTGGCAGCCGATGCCGGCCATGGCGCGGCTGCCTTCGGGCACCTTGGTCGACGTATTGTGCGGGCAGCCCGAGCAGAAGAACGGAGTCCGCGCGACCTTGGGCGGCGGCGCCGACAGCAGCTTCTCCTTCGCTTCGAGGCGGGCGAGACGCTGGCGCAGTTCGGGCGATTCGCCCTCGTGTTTCATGAGACGGCCAGCAATCACCATGGCGACGCCGGTCGGCGTGAGTTCGCCCTCGCTCGGCAGGATGATGCGGCCGGTCTCGTCGGCCTTGCCGATCACGACGGGTCGGCGGTCGGCCGGCAGGTGATAGAGGATCCGCAGAAGCTGGTCCTCGAGGTTCGAGCGCTTCTCCTCGACGACGATGACTTCCTGCAGGCCCTCGGCGAAGCGGCGTGCGCCTTCCGGTTCGAGCGGCCAGGTGACTCCCACCTTGTAGAGGCGGATGCCCAGCGCCCGGGCGCGCGCGTCGTCGATCCCGAGATCCTCCAGCGCCTGGCGTGTGTCGAGATAGGCCTTGCCGGTCGTCATGATGCCGATGCGGGCCCGGGTGCCCGACTGGGTCGGCTCGATCACCGTACGGTCGAAGCCGTTGACGCGCACGAAGGCGCGCACGGCGTCCATTTTCGGCCCGTGCAGGCGCTTCTCGGCCTCGAGCGGCGGATCGGGATTGCGGATGCCGAGCCCGCCCGGCGGGAGCTGGAAGTCGGTCGGCATCACGATCTGGATGCGCTCGGGATCGACCCAGACCGAGGCGCCGCTCTCGACCGTCTCGGAGATCGCCTTGAAGCCGACCCAGCAGCCCGAGTAGCGCGACAGCGCGAAGCCCAGGATGCCGAAGTCGAGATACTCCTGCACCGTCGCCGGATTGACGACCGGGATCATCGCCGCAGAGAAGACCTGCTCGCTCTGGTGCGGCAGCGTCGAGGACTGGCAGCCATGGTCGTCGCCCGCCAGCGCGATCACGCCGCCATGCGGCGACGTGCCGGCGGCGTTGGCGTGCTTGAGCACGTCCATCGAACGGTCGACGCCGGGGCCCTTGCCGTACCAGATCGAGAAGACGCCATCGACGGTGGCGCCGGGAAACAGGTTGGTCTGCTGGCTGCCCCACACCGACGTCGCCGCGAGGTCCTCGTTGAGGCCGGGCTGGAAGTGGATGTTGTTATCTTTCAGGTAACGCTTCGCGCCCCACAGCGCGTTGTCGTACATGCCGAGCGGGGAGCCGCGATAGCCGGAGATGAAACCGCCGGTATTCAGGCCGGCGGCGAGATCGCGCTGGCGCTGCATCATCGGCAGGCGCACCAGCGCCTGGATGCCGGTCATGTAAACGCGGCCCTTGTCGAGCCGGTAGCGATCCTCGAGGGCGTAGTCGCCGAAAACGAGCGGAACTGGGGTGACGGCAGTGCTCATCGCGAAAGGCCCTCCGGTGCGGCGGCGTAAACGGGCGTTTATCCGCCCCAGCATAGCGGGCCAGGAGGCCGGCGGAAAAGCCTATCGAGGCCTTCCGCCGTTCCGAATTTCGCTCTCGAGGAGCCGCGCCAATTCTTCGGGGCTCGTTGGTCGAGGCTAATTGGTAGCAGGCCGCTTGCCTGCCTTGTAGTCGGCGACGGCGGCCTTGAGCTGGCGGTGCTCGGCGCAGCCGAAGGTGCAAAGAGAGTTGAGACGCGCGAGCTGCTGTTCGGCTTCCGGCAGACGGCCCAGCATCAGGTAAGCCTCGCCCAGATACTCGTGCGCGCCGATGTGGCGGGCGTCGATGGCCAGCGCCTGCTGGTAGTATTGCAGCGAGCCAGTGGGATCACCCGACTTGCGCGTGGCGAAGCCCATCAGGTTGTAGGCGTCGGCGTTCTTCGGATCCTTGGCCACGACCTGCTGCAGGAGGGGCACGGCGCCCTTGTAGTCCCTGGCCTCGATCATCGCCTTGGCTCGAGTGAAGTTGGCATCGACCGGCTTGGCCGGGCTCGACTCCGTGGACCCGCCGCCCGCGCCCTGGGCGGGCAGGGACAGGCCAGCGGCCATTGCGGTCATCGCGGCAGCAAGGAAAAGGGAGCGCATGGGGTATCTCCTGAAGGTTGAGGGATTGTCGCCCGGCCCGCCCGCCGGACAACGAAAATCTTATGACATTGCCGTGAGATCGGCCGCCTTTGCGACGGCGCGAACGGAGAGCCGGCCCTGGCGGCCACGGATTTCGACCTCATGGTGCGGGGTTTCGCCGAGATCGACGCCTGCGCGGTCGAGCAGCTCCTGCGACACGACCAGCTCGACACCGAACTCCTTGGTGAGCGATTCGAGCCGGCTCGCCGTGTTCACCGTGTCACCGATCGCGGTGATCTGGGCGGCGCGCGCATAGCCCATTTCGCCGACGATCGCGGGGCCTGCGTGAAGGCCGATGCCGATGCGCAGCGGCAGGTCGAGGTCGCCGGACATCGCCTCGTTGAGATCGTCGAGGGCGAGCGCCATGCGGCGCGCCGCATCGAGCGCCTGCCGACACGCGACCTGCGGCTCGTGGTTGAGGCCGAAGATCGCCATCACGCCATCGCCGATGAACTTGTCGAGACGCCCGCCGGCCGCTTCGACGGCCTGGCCCGTGGCGCGGAAGTAGCGATTGAGCAGGAACACGACGTCATAGGGAAGCTTGCCTTCCGAGATCGTCGTGAAGCCGCGTATGTCGGCGAACAGCACGGCGATATAGCGCTCGCCGCCATGAGCCTGCGGCTGGCGGCGATAGGCCTCGACCGGGCCGGCAGCGGCCGGCAACAGGGGAGTCACCCGATAGCGACCCGGCGGAGGATGAAGCTGGCAGGCGAGGCGGACATTGGCCGGGGCGCCGACGCGGGCGAGGACCTTCGCTTCCTCCGGCGAGGCCGGCGGCAATCGGGCGCGATCCTCCCCGGTAATACGGACGCGGCAGGTCGAGCATCGCCCGCGCCCTCCGCAGACCGAGGCATGGGGAATACCCGCGAGGCGACTCATCTCCAGGATCGTGAGCCCGGCGGGCTGCGACACGCTGCGCCGCTCCCCATAGTCGAGGCGAACCACTCCGGCGCGTCGCTCCCAGAGGTCGCGCAGCGGACGCGCGGCGAATACGGCGACCAGCAGCGCGAGAGCGCCGTACTCGAGCACGGAAGAGATCACATAGAGGTTGGCAATCTGCTCGGACGTCGGGGCGTTGGCGCGCTCGAACAGCATCTGCAGAAAGCCGGGGCGTTGCGCGAGTTCGGCAACGTCGCGCAGCGCGACGGCGGTGCCCGCGAGGCTGGCGGCCGGCAGCAGCAACGCCAGGGCATAGAGATATGGCAGCCAGTCGCGATACCAGGGCTTCAGGCGTAGCGCGAAATGCAGGCCGATGCAGCCATGCACCCACACGACGAGCGGCAGCGAGAACTGTCGCAGGATGCCCGGCCAGTTGCTGGCGTAGAGCGAGCCCAGCACCCAGAGGTAGCCGGATTGAACGTCGTAGAGCGTCTCCGCGAGCCGCGTGCCGACGACATGGATCACACCCAGCGGCACGATCGCCACGCCGAGGATCCATTGTGCCCATTCCCAGCGCGACAGTTTCAGCGCGCGCCGCCGGTACAGCGACCATAGTGCGAGGAAGAAGTGCCCGAACAGCGCGCCGTAGAACACGGTCAGGCCGGCGGGATTGCTCCACACGAAGGCGAACCATGTCCGGCCTGCTTCGAGGACGCGCAGCGAGATCAGCCCGAGCGAATGATTGAGGAGATGGGTGACGACGTAGGCGAAGAGGACGTAGCCGGACCAAAGGCGAAGCCGTCCGATCATGACGTCATTTCAGCAGCGGCAGGACCGCCTCGGGCGGCCGGCCGATCTTGGCCTGCGCACCCTTCACGACAATCGGACGCTGCAGGAGAGCGGGATGCCTGGCGATCGCGTCTGCGATCTCGGCCCTGGTGAGGTCTGCCTTCGTGAGCTTCAGCGCCTTGAATTCCGCCTCACCGTCGCGGATCAGCTCGCGCGGATCGCCGCCCAACAGGGCGATGAGCTTCTCGATTTCCGCCTTGCTGGGGGGCTCCTTGAGATACTCGCGCACCGTGGGCTCCACGCCCCGGCTACGCAGCAGGTCGAGGGTCTGCCGTGACTTGCTGCAGCGCGGGTTGTGCCAGATCGTGACGGACATGAGGGCCTCGTTGGCTGAACCATGGCGAGCGGTTCACGCTTCGTCCAGAGCGTCGGGGTCGGTCGACTCGATGACCTTGCGGGAAAGCGCAAAGGCAAAGCCCGCACGCGCCATCGAGGCGAGGTCGCGTGCCTTGTTGGCGTCGCGGTCTTTTGTGCGGAAGGGCCCGAGGCGGCGACGACGGGCGAACGCCACCGCGGCCTGGACTTCGCGCCGGGCGGGATCGGTGCCGAGTTCGTCGTCGAGGGCGGCCAACGCCGTGTCAACGTCGTCGCGACCCACGCCAGCCACCTGCAGGCGCTGGCGCGTGAGCCGCCCTGAGACGCCGCGACGGTGCAGGGCGCGCGCCTTGGTCTGGGCGAAGGCCTTGTCGTCGAGCAGGCCCGCGGACAGGAACTTCTGCACGACTGCTTCGATGGCGTCGTCGACATTGTCCATCACGGGCGCCTCGAGCATCCGGGCCTTGGAAACCCGGCGACGCAGCACGCGACGCAACCCCTCGGCAGAACTGGCATACCGCTCGAGATAGAACACGGCGGCGTTCTGCAGATATTTCGCCGTGATCGGAGAGGCGGTGCGCTTCACGGCATCAGCCTCGCAGGGGAATCCCTACCATCGCCTGCAATTCGTCGATCGCGACGTCAGGATCGACGACCTTGATGGTGCGCATGCCCAGCGCGCGCGCCGGCTTCAGGTTGATGCCGAGATCGTCGAGATAAATGCAGCGGTCCGGCGGGACGCCCAGCAAATCGCAGGCATGTTGATAGATGCGGGGATCGGGTTTGCGCAGGCCGATTTTGCTCGATTCCAGGACATGCTCGAAAAGAGACAGGATCTCGGCCACGGCTTTGGCCTTTCCCGGACTGCGCGCCATGCCCGGCCCTTCGCCCGCCTTCATGTTGTTGGTGATGCAGGCCACCCGGAAGGCCGCCTTGCAGCGCCGCAGCGCTTCGACCATCTGCGGCCGAATGTCGCCGCTCAGTGCCTGCAGAATCTTCCAGCCCTCGACTCCTTGTCCCTGGAGGCGTGCTTCCTCCTCGAACAATTCGACGAAGCCTGCGAGTGAGACTTCGTTTCGTTCCATTTTGGCCCAGGCATTGGTGTCTGGATTGCGCGCATTGAGGCCCCGCAGGAAATCTTTGGGAAGACCGGCCTCGGCCTCGTAGCGATTGAAGGCTTCGAAGGGGCTGGACAGGATCACGCCGCCGAAGTCCCAGAGTACCGCGAGCGGGGTTTTTGCATGGCTCGTATTCATGGTGGTGCGACGGTCTTTACCTTGTTGCTGCCTCAGTCGGCCCTTATCTCACGGCCTCCATAGGCGACCGGTCGAGCGTTGACCATCACAGCCTGAACATTGGATTAGGAAATTACACATGAGCGAAGCAGCGGTGATGCCGCGCGGCAACGCAGTGGCGGTAGTGGCGGCAGCGGACGCGAATGGTACGGCTCGTCCCGACGGGCGTAACCGTCGGGCCGCGGAGACCCGTCGCAAGATCATAGAGGCCGCCAAGGCCATGATTACCGAGACCAGCACGGCACCGACCGTCGTCGCCGTCGCCCGCCGGGCTGACGTCTCGGTTCGCTCGGTCTTCCAGCATTTCGGCGATGTCGAGTCACTTTTCGTAACTGTGATGGACGCCATCCGTCAGGATATCGTCGTCCCGCCGCCGACCCTCAATACCCGTCCCCTGGCCGATCGGGTCGATTCAGTGGTTCAGGGTCTGGCCGAAGTGTTCGACAAGATCGTCCCGCTACGGGTTGCGGCCGGCCAGTTCGTCGGCCATCCGGCCCTGATCGAGCGCGGGCAGGCTTTCAAACTCGAGTTGCGCGAGTCCACTTTCGAGGCTTTTGCCCCGGAGTTCGCCAATCTCGGCGAGCAGGCCCGTGAGGAGTTGGCCGATGCGATCGGCGCTGCCCTCTCCCTGGATGCCTGGATCGTGCTGCGTCGCCGGGACAATCTCAGCTTCGAGCGGGCCGCCGCGGTATGGCGCATGACCCTGACGGCGCTTCTGGCGCATCGTTTCGCTTCGGTTGCGGCGGAATAGCCACCCCCCTGCTGGTCGCCGATTGACTTGGCGTTTGGGATCAGAGAGTTAAGAGCCCCATTCAATTGACGAACGCTCGGTAAATGGCGACCAGCCAGCTTCATGAAGACTTTTCTCGCGAGGAGCACCTCAAGGCGGGCTCCGATCGCGGTTTCGGGTTCGTTTTCGCAGGCTTCTTCGGAATCCTGAGTGCGATTTCCTTGTGGCGTCACGGTTCGGCCTGGCACTGGATGCTGCCCCTCGCGGCGGCCTTCCTGCTGGTTGCGCTGGTCTATCCGAAGCTGCTCGGCCCGCTCAACCGGCTGTGGCTGAAGTTCGGGTTGCTCCTCTACAAGGTGATGAACCCGCTGATTCTCGGTCTGCTGTTCTTCATCACCATCATGCCGATCGGCCTGGTGATGCGCGCGTTCGGCAAGGATTTCCTGCGGCTGAAGCTCGATCCCAATGCCAAGAGCTACTGGATCGACCGCAGCCCGCCGGGTCCGCCGCCGCAATCCATGCGCAACCAGTTCTGATCTCGAGAAAAAGGACCGAGCAATGGGATCAATCATCGTCGAACTCTGGGCCTTCATGCGCGAGCGCAAGAAGTTCTGGCTCCTGCCGATCCTGATCATGATGGTGATATTCGGCGGCCTGATCGTGCTGACCAAGGGTTCGGCGATCGCGCCTTTCATCTACACGCTGTTCTAGTCGGATAAGGACAGTCCCATGCGGGTGCTTGGCGTCTCGGCATTCTATCACGACAGCGCGGCCGCGCTCATCGAGGATGGCCATCTCGTTAGCGCCGCGCAGGAAGAGCGCTTCACCCGCAAGAAGCACGATGCAGGTTTCCCGCAGAACGCGGTCCAGTTCTGCCTGGACCGTGCCGGCATCAAGCTGGCCGACGTCGACTACGTTGCCTTCTACGACAAGCCGTTCCTGAAGTTCGAGCGCCTGCTCGAGACCTACCTCGCCTACGCGCCGCGCGGCTTCAATTCCTTCCGCATGGCCATGCCGCTGTGGCTGAAGGAAAAGCTCTTCCAGAAGATACTGCTGCGCGACGAGATGAAGAAGTGGGAGCCCGACTTCGACTGGCAGAAGCGCCTGCTGTTCGGCGAGCATCACCAGAGCCACGCGGCCTCGGCGTTCTTTCCGTCGCCCTACGAAGAGGCCGCCGTGCTGTGCATGGACGGCGTCGGCGAATGGGCGACGACGTCGCTCGCCATGGGAAGCGGCAACAAGCTCGAGATGCTGCGCGAGATCCACTTCCCGCACTCGATCGGCCTGCTCTATTCGGCGTTCACCTATTATACCGGCTTCAAGGTCAACTCGGGCGAGTACAAGGTGATGGGCCTTGCGCCCTACGGCGAGCCCAGGTTCAAGAACCTGATCCTCGACAAGATCGTCGACCTCAAGGAAGACGGCACCTTCCGCCTCGACCAGACCTACTTCGACTATTGCACCGGACTGCGCATGACGAACGACAAGTTCGGCGCGCTGTTCGGCGGCGAGCGTCGCAAGCCAGAGGAACAGCTGACGCAGCATCACATGGATCTCGCGGCGTCGATCCAGGCGGTCACCGAGGAGATCGTGATTCGCCTCGGCAGGTCGGTGAAGAAGGAAACCGGCGTCAAGAACATCTGCCTGGCGGGCGGCGTCGCACTGAACTGCGTGGCCAACGGCAAGCTGCTGCGCGAGAACATCTTCGACGGCATCTGGGTGCAGCCGGCGGCCGGCGATGCCGGCGGCGCGGTCGGTGCAGCCTATGCCGCCTATCACGGATTTCTCGGCCAGCCGCGCAAGCTGAACGGCCACATGGACGGCATGGCCGGCTCCTATCTCGGTCCGGACTACAAGGACGACGAGATTGCCGAGCGCCTCACCGCCGTCGGCGCCAAGTTCTCGCGTCTCCCCCATGAGGAGATGATCGACCAGACCGCGCAGGCGCTCGCCGACGACAAGGCGGTCGGCTGGATGCAGGGTCGCATGGAGTTCGGTCCGCGCTCGCTCGGCGCCCGCTCGATCCTGGGTGACGCACGCTCGCCCTCGATGCAGAAGACGCTGAACCTCAAGGTGAAGTACCGCGAGTCGTTCCGACCCTTCGCGCCGGCGGTCCTGCGCGAGGACGTCGACAAGTATTTCGAGTTTCACACCGACAGCCCCTACATGCTGATGGTCGCGCCGGTCGTCGAGGAACGCCGCCGCAAGATGACGGCCGAGGAAGACAAGCTGTTCGGCATCGACAAGCTGAACGTGCCGCGCTCGGACATTCCGGCCGTCACGCACGTCGACTATTCGGGCCGCATCCAGACGGTCCATGAAGAGACCAACAAGCCGTTCTATGACCTGATCTCGTCCTTCAAGGCGAAGACCGGGAGCTCGGTGGTGGTGAACACCTCCTTCAACGTGCGTGGTGAACCGATCGTCTGTACGCCGGAAGATGCCTGGCGCTGCTTCATGGGCAGCGAGATCGAAGTGCTGGTCGTCGGCAATTGCCTGCTGCGCAAGGAAGACCAGGATCCGGCGCTCAAGCTCGACTACAAGAACGCCTTCGAGCTCGACTAGCGCGATGGGCGCTGCCTCCACGCGCGCCGCCCTCATGAGAGCCATAGTCTGCGATCGCCTGGGCGATCCCTCCGTTCTCCATATCGAAGAACGCCCGATCCCCGAAGCCGGGCCGGGAGACATCGTCGTCAAGGTCGGGGCGGGCTCGGTCAATTTTCCCGACGTGTTGATGGTGGCCGGCGGTTACCAGCACAAACCCGAGCTGCCGTTCGTGCCGGGCATGGAAGGCGCCGGGACGATCCATGCGGTTGGAGCGGCGGTATCCGGCTGGAAGGTTGGAGATCGCGTGATCTTCGGCATACGTCCCGGGGCCTTCGCCGAATTCGTGAAGCTGAAGGCGAGCGGCCAGCTGCTGCGGCTACCGGGCGACTGGTCCTTTGCAGAAGGCTCGGGCTTCAGGGTCGCGGCGCAGACCGCCTACCACTCGCTGGTCCATCGCGCGGCGCTGAAGAAGGGCGAGGTCCTGCTCGTCCATGGTGCTTCAGGCGGTGTCGGCCTGGCGGCGGTGCAGCTCGGCAAGCATCTCGGCGCGCGCGTCATCGCCACCGGCAGCGACGATGCTCGGTTGGCCGTCGTGCGGGCCAACGGTGCCGACGAGGTCGTGAACTACCGGACAGGCGACTTCGTCGCCGCCGTGAAGCAGCTGACCGATGGCCACGGCGCCGACGTGATCTACGATCCGGTCGGCGGCGAGGTGCTGGAGAAGTCGGTGCGGGCCGCCGCCTATGGCGCGCGCCTGCTGGTGGTCGGCTTCACCTCGGGTGGGCCGAGCAAGCTGATGTCCAACCACATCCTGATCAAGGGCCTGTCGGTCCTGGGCGTCCGCGCGGGCGAGACCATCCTGCGCCTGTCGCCCGAACTCGGCCGCGACTATGTCGAGGAGCTGCCGCGCCTCGCCGCCCTCGGCGTCATGCGGCCCCACGTTTCCCATCGCTTCCCGATGGAACAGGCAGCAGAGGCATTCCGCGTCCTCATCGACCGCAAGGTCGTCGGCAAGGTCGCGATCGAGATGAGCTCCGGGTCGTAACGCGGCCATCGGAGCGCGCCCCTCCAGTGGCGTCCTCATCAAGACATGAGCGCCACTGGAGGGGCGCGCTCCAATGACCTACCTCGCGTAGAAGATCGTCACCTTGCGGTCGATCTCGGAAGCATTGTCGCTGCCGAAGCTCATGTTTCCGAAGGCTTCGGGGTCGGCCACGATGGTGATGTTCTTGCCCGGATAACCGTCGCGGATCATCTCGGCGGCGATTGCCTGAGCTCGCGAGCGCGCCAGCTTTTCATTGAATGCCTTGTCGCCCAATTTGTCGGTGTGGCCGATCAGGCAGATCGCCGAGACCTGGCGGTCCTTGGCGGTCTTGACCGCCTGAGCGATCACCGGCTTCTCCGCCGGCCGGATCTGCGCGCTGCCGAGATCGAACAGGATGCGTACGGGCGCGGGCTGGTTGCCGCCCCCGCCGCGCGGGCAGGTGCCGACAGTCTGCGCGAATGAAGGGGCTGCAGCGAACAGCATCCCGACGGCAAGGAGGACACCGATCTTTTTCATTTGAGCTCTCCCTTGAGGGCCATTTCGACGAAGGGGAGGCGATCGTTGCCGAAGAACATCATGTTGTCCACGAAGCAGGTCGGCGCGCCGAACACGCCGCGCGCGACAGCCTCGTCGGTCGTTGCCTTGAGCCGGTCCTTCACGTCCTGGTCCTGAATGCGGGCGCCGACTTTCGCCGCATCAAGGCCGGCCGAAGTCAGCACGGCGGCGATTTCCGTCATGTCGTTAAGGTTGCGGCCATCGACCCACATCGCCTTGTAGACCGCCGGATGATAGCGCTCGAACAGCCCGTCGATCTGCGCGGCCGCGGCGCCGCGCATCAGCGCCAGCGTGTTCACCGGAAAGAACGGATTGCGCTTGAACGGCACGCCGTAGTGCCGCGCCCACATCGGCATGTCGAAGCCACTCCACACCGATTTCTGCGGCAGCTCGGCCGGCGAGTGGTTGCCGGTCGCCTTGAACACGCCGCCCAGCAGCATCGGCTTGCGCACCAGGGTGGCACCAGCGCGTTGGGCGATCGCGTCGACCTGCGTGTCGGCCAGGTAGCTGTAGGGGCTGCCATAGTCGAAGTAGAATTCCAGCGTGCGGGCCAAGCTTTCCTCCTTGATTTGCGGCAAGCCCGCGCCGCTTCAGGCCTTGCGACGAGAAGGTTTGGCCGTGAACGCCGCACCGCCGAACGAAAAATCACGCCGGAGGTTATCGCCTCGGCGTGCTCTGCTGAATTGCGTAAGCCCGCTTCATGACCGGCGCCGACCTGACGGTCGACGGCGGCATGAACGCAGAGGCAAGAGGCCGAAAGGGCCTACTTGATGTTCACCTGGTGGGTGAACTTGTCGCCGTCGCTGATCGTGATCTGCTGGAAGCCCAGCAGCTTCAACAGGTCGAAGAAGTTCGCGTCCTCGGCGATCGTGCGCTCCTGGAAGAAGGGCGAGAGCCGCGACATGGTCGTCATGTTCGCGAGGATCGCGCGCGCGCGGTAGATCGTGCTCATCTCACCCGGCTGCAGGCCGACGATGATCATCTTGTCGGCCTTTTCGCCCTTGACGAAGACCGCGTACGGAACGCGATAGGCCGACTGGATCGTGCCCTGCGACACGACGGTGGCGAACTGCACGCGCTGCGCGCGCTCGGCACCGGCGATCGTCTGCATCGACGAGGTGTAGGTCTCGGTCGCGGTCGGCTTCGGATAGTAGTAGCCGACATAGCGGTCTTCGTCGGCCTTGGGGGTCGCCGCGGCGGCCGCCGGCTTGGGCTGCTGTTGCTGCGCGAGCGCCGGCAGGGCGCCGAAAGCGACAAGTACGGCCAGGCTGGCTGCGAACCGATTGATCATTGAGTGTTCCCCCGGAGAGTCTGATGCTGGAAGGGCGACGGGCTAAAACAACGTATAGCCGCCATCGATAACGAAGTCGCGCCCCGTCGTATAGCCGGTCGCGCCGCTCGCCAGATAGACGGCGATCGGGCCGAAATCGGCGCCGGTGCCCCAGCGCCGCTCGGGAATACGCGGCAGTACGTTGTCGGCGAATTTCGGGTTGGCCACGGCATTGGCCGTCATCTCGGTCTCGATCCAGCCGGGAAGGATCGAGTTCACCGTGATCTTGTAGCGCGCGAGCTCTACCGCCAACGCCCGCACCATCGCCGTGACGCCGCCCTTGCTGGCGCCGTAGTGGCTGGAGCGCGCCGCGCCCTCGATGGCGGCCGTGCTGGCCATGGCGACCAGCGAGCCGCCCTTGCCGCGCTCGACCATATGTTTGGCGGCTGCACGGAACGTGAAGAAAACGCCGTCGAGGTTGATCTGAAGCACGCGGCGCCATTCCGCGTAGTCCATCTCGAGGATGGAGCCCTTGCCGCGGCCCGAGACACCGGCATTGGCGACGCAGTTGTCGACGTGGCCCATCACCTTCACCGCTTCGGCGAAGGCGTCCTGGACCTGCTTCTCGTCGCCGACATCGACGATCTGTGCATGGACCTTGCCGCCATGCTTCCGGAGCTGCTCGACCGCCGCGTCGTTCTTCTCCTTGCGCGTGCCCCAGATGCAGATGCCCGCACCCGCCTGGGCCATG
>JABMNB010000207.1 GCA_013205335.1 Rhodospirillales bacterium | reverse complement strand
GCGTAATCGTCGGTGCTACGTTCAACTATACGATGAATTTTCGCCTGGCGGCAGCAGAAAAACTGAGGCGGCGCACCGCAGCGCCGCCCAGCTTGCCGGTCAGCGCGCGTTCTCCTTGTCGAAGTCCGGCACCGCCGCCGATGCCGCGGCAAAGCGCGGCGCCTTGGTGGCCTTGAGGGCTTCGGCGCCGCCCTCCGTCTGCATGATCTTCGCCATGATCGCCTGTTGTGCCCGCTCGAAGACGCCGCGATTCTCGATCAGGAATTTCTGCGATTCGCGCAGCTTGGTCACGTAACCGTTAATCTCCGGAATGACATAACGCGCGACCATGTCCCAACTCCGCCGTGTATTCTCCGGGTTGGCCCAGTCATGGACGAAGCCCACGACCGTGCCGAAGCCACCACTCTTTGCGTAGACGTCCTTTATGACCTTCACGAGGTCGTCGGGCGTGCCGATCGTGGCGGCCGACCCCGGCGTGAACGCCGTCTTGTCGACCGCATCGTCCGGATCGGTGAAGGGCGCCGCCCCCGGCCGTTGCAGCGTGCCCACAATGTATTCGTTGTGCCACCGCAGCAGACCGTTACCGGCCTCCTCGCGCGCCTTCTCACGCGTCTCCGCGACGTGCCAGCTCAGCAGCACGCGCCAGTTCTTGCGATCAACCGTCTGGCCATGCTTCTTCGCCGAGTCCTCTGCGAACTTCCACTGCGTCGGCAGCGCCAGTAGTCCCTCGTTCGACATCGAGCCGATCGAGATGATGCCGATCCCGTGCTTGCCCGCCAGGGTCATGCCCGATGGGCTGACCTGCGAGGCCACGACAAAGGGCATGTCCTCCTGCAGCGGCAAGAGCTGCAGCGCGGCATCCTGCATCGTGTACCAGTCGGTCTTGTCGGTGATGCGCTCGCCTTTGAACAGGCGGCGGATGATGCCGATGGCATGATCCTGACGGTCGCGCTGGAGCATCGGATCGATGCCGAGCGTGTGCGCGTCGGACGCGAGTGCGCCGGGCCCGGAGCCGAAGATTGCCCGACCGCCGGTCATGTGGTCGAGTTGCACCATGCGCTGCGCCACATTGTAGGGATGATGGTAAGGCAGCGAGACCACGCCGGTGCCCAATCGGATACGCTTGCTGCGCTCGCCCGCCGCCGCCAGGAACATCTCCGGCGACGCGATCGTCTCCCAGCCGCTCGAATGGTGCTCGCCGCACCAGAATTCGTCGTAGCCCAGCTCATCCAGCTGCTCGACAAGCGCGAGGTCCCGCCGGAACTGCAGCATGGGACTCTCGCCGATCGGATGGTGCGGGGCGAGGAAAGCGCCGAACTTGAGCCGCTGCATGGTTAGGTCCTCAATGGCTGTTTGCGTCCAGATCTCGGGTGCGATCATGCCGCCTTCCGGCTGCCGGCAGGAAGGCCCGCTAACACATGATTTCGGCCAGCGGACAAGCGATAGTGCGGACGAGCCCTGCGCCCGGAGCGACGCGATGCTGGATAACGCCTGAATATCCAATTACCGCTGCGCGCTGGACCGCCCCCGCGAACCCTGACCCGTCACCCCCCCCGCCTGCACAACTCATCCTCGACATTTCGAGGTTGGTCTATGCAGGCTGGTCTCTGACCCCCGGGGGTATACCGCGTGTCGAACTCTCCCATGCCGAGCACTTCATGAAGAACGAGCTGGATCAACCCGTTTCACGATGCTCGATGCTTTCGGGCGGCTGCGGGTCGTCAACAACCGGTCGGCCATGGCGTTCAGCCGGGAGATCGCCGCCTACTGGGAAGGAGACGTCGCCTCGACCGCAGCCGATCTGCGCGTCTCGCTTCACGCCCTGTGGATCCACGTCATCCCGACGCTGAGGCCGTGGGGCAGTCTCAAGCAGCTCGCCGCAGCGCACCAGGGGCGCCTGATCTACATAATCTGCTCCCAGCTTCAGCTCGACCGTCCCTCGCTCACAGAGAAGCTGAAGAATGCCAGTGACCTCAAGCTCATATTCTTCGTGCACGACATCCTTCCGAGTCTCTTCCCGAATTTTTTCACCGACGAGGACGCCCGGCTCTATGGCCAGAGCATGGAAAATGCGGCGCGCCTGGCCGACGCCATCGTCGTGAATTCGCACGCGACTGCCGAGTCTTTCAACAGTCGCTTCGGCAAGAGGCTGGCGACCGGCACGTTGGTCGTTGCACCGCTGGGGGTATCGCAGCCGGCCAATATCGAGCCCCCGCCCGCACCACGCCAGCAGCCCTGTTTCGTCATGCTGGGCACGATCGAGCCGCGCAAGAATCACATGCTGATCCTGGACTTGAGGGTCAAGCTGTACGGTGACCTGGGACCATCGACGCCTCACCTCCTTTTCGTCGGCGAGCGTGGCTGGAAAAACCAGGACGTCATCGAGTTACTGGAACAGAGCGGCCCCCTTCGCGGCTTCGTTGAGGAATGCGGCCGGCTGCCTGACACGACCGTCGCCGGCTTGCTGAAAGGCGCCTTGCTGCTACCGTCTTTCGCGGCAGGCTACGGCCTGCCTCTCCCCGAAGCCCTCACCCAGGGCACCCCCTTGCTGTGCAGTGACATTGCGGTCTTCCGTGAAGTCGGGGGCGACATCTCGGATTATCTCGATCCGACGGACGGCCCGGCCTGGTACGTCGCCGTGCGCGACTACGCCCAGCCGCAATCCCTGAAGCGTCAGGCGCAGCTCCGCAGGCTCGCTTCCTGGTCGCGGCCGGCATGGCAGCAGCATTTCGCCGTGGTCGACGTCGCCCTTCGCAAGCTCTGAGTCACGAAAAAGGCGGCCCCCAGCGGGCCGCCTTTTCCTTGTCTCGGGTCGTCCAGCTTACTGGATGACGATCTCGACACGGCGGTTCTGCGGCTCGCGGACGTTCGGGCCGGTCTGCACCAGCAGACCCTGCTCGCCACGGCCAACCACCGCGATCGC
>JABMNB010000024.1 GCA_013205335.1 Rhodospirillales bacterium | reverse complement strand
GAAGAGTGCCGCAGGCATCAAGCTCACGCACGTGCCCTTCAAAGGCAATGCCGAGGCGCAGCTTGCGCTGCAGAGCGGCGACATCCAGCTCCTGTCCGACGCGGTGCCCGGCGCGGTAGGCCCCGTGAGATCAGGCAAGGTAAACGCGATCGGCATCGCCGACGAGCGCCGCTCGCCCTTCCAGCCCGATCTGCCGACGGTCGCCGAGCAGGGCCTCTACGGCGTGGTCGCCGTGGGCTGGATCGGCCTTTCCGCCCCCGCGAAGACGCCTGAGCCGATCCTCGACAAACTGAGTGCCGAGGTGATGCGGATACTGAACGATCCCGAGGTTCTCGAAAAGATGAAGAGCCTGTCCTTCGTGCCCGCCAAGGAATCGCGCCAGGAGTTCGAGGCCTACATCGCCATCGAGAACACCAAGTGGCGCAAGATCATCCAGGACGCCGGCATCAAGATCGAATGACGGCGTCTCTCAAGAACAACAGCGCGAAAATCGTTTTACTTCAGGTCACTGAAGAGTGTTCTTAACGCAGACTTTGCCGCACGGCGGCGTCTGGCGGGCCGGAGGGTCGTCGACTAGGGCGCGACCCCGAACCCCGCCCTCGTGATCGCCTTGCTGATCGCGGCGACGTCGGCTTCGGGCGGGAGACGCATCTCCCCGCTCTTGAGGTCGACGGAAAGAGGCGCTGTTCCGGCGCCGGTGGCCGCACGCGTGACGGCCTTGACGCAGCCGTCGCAATCCATGCCGGTGACCTTGAGGATGAGTTCTTGAACCATGTGATATAGCTTCGCGCCCGCCGGCCGAACCGGCAAGGGGTAAAACAACACGGGGTTCTGGTGAGCGGCGACATCGACGATTTTCGCGGCCTTCTGGCCAAGGTGGGCAACGGCGAGGCGCTCGGCATCGACGAGGCCGAGCGCGCCTTCGACATCATGACCTCGGGCGATGCGACCCCGGCGCAGATGGGGGCCTTCCTGATGGGCCTGAAGGTGCGGGGCGAGACGGCCGAGGAGCTGGCGGGCGGCGCGCGGGCGCTGCGCGCCAAGGTCCTGCGCGTGCGGGCCCCCGACGGCGCCATCGACATCGTGGGCACCGGCGGCGACCATCATGGCACCTACAACGTCTCGTCTTGCTCGGCCTTCGTCGTGGCCGGCGCCGGAATCCCGGTGGCCAAGCACGGCAATCGCGCCTTCACCTCCAAGTCCGGCGCGGCCGACGTCCTGTCTGCCCTGGGCATCGGCCTCGAAGTGCCGATCGAGGCGCTGGAGAAGGCGCTGGTCGAGGCCAAGGTCTGTTTCCTGATGGCGCCCCGCCATCACAGCGCCATGCGCAACGTGGCCGGCCCGCGCGTCGAGCTGGCGCCGTCGCGCACCATCTTCAACCTGCTCGGACCGATGTCCAACCCCGCCCTGGTGAAACGCCAGCTCGTGGGCGTTTTCGACCGCCGCTGGCTGAAGCCTGTGGCGCAGGCGCTGGGCCAGCTCGGGCTGGAGCGCGCTCTGGTCGTGCACGGTCAGGACGGCATGGACGAACTCACGACGACGACCACGAGCTGGGCGACCTCCCTCGACGGCGGCAAGGTCACCGAGATCGAGATCGCGCCCGAGGAGATCGGCGTGAAACGCGCGACTCTGGCCGAGCTGAAGGGGGGCGATGCGGCGCACAATGCCGAGGCGATCGTTGCGCTGCTGGATGGCGCGAAGAACGCCTTTCGCGACATCGTGATACTGAACAGCGCTGCCGCGATCATGGTCGCGGGCAAGGCCAGGGACTTGAAGGAAGGCGCGGCACTCGCCGCCCAGTCGATCGACAGTGGCAGGGCCAAGGCCGCGCTGGAGACGTTGAAGAGGATTTGCGCATGAGCGACACGCTCGACAAGATCGTTGCCGACAAGCGGCGCCACGTCGCCGGGCGGATGTCGCAACGCCCGCTCAGGGTCGTCGAGAACCTGGCCCGCGACACCGACTCGCCGCGTGGCTTCGCCACGGCGCTCAAGGCCACGATCGCGGCCGGTCGCTATGGTCTGATTGCCGAGATCAAGAAGGCGTCGCCCAGCAAGGGCTTGATCCGCGAGGATTTCGATCCGCCCTCCCTCGCGCTGGCCTATGAGCGTGGCGGCGCGACATGCCTGTCCATCCTGACCGACCAGCCCTACTTCCAGGGCAAGGACGAGTTCCTGACGCAGGCGCGAGCCGCGGTGAAACTGCCGGTGCTGCGCAAGGATTTCATGATCGACCCCTACCAGGTACCGGAGGCCCGCGCGCTCGGCGCCGACTGCATCCTGCTCATCATGGCCTGCCTCGACGACGCGATGGCGGCCGAGCTGGCGAGGCTCGCGCACAAATGGGGCATGGACGTTCTGGTCGAGGTGCATGACGCTCCCGAGCTCGAACGCGCATTGAAGGTCGATGCCGACCTGATCGGCGTCAACAACCGCAACCTCAAGACACTCGCCGTCGATCTCGCGACGACCGAGAGGCTCGCACCGCTGGTGCCGAGGGACCGCGTGCTGGTGGCCGAGAGCGGTCTCGGCTCTCCGGCTGACCTCGCGCGCATGGCCAAGGTCGGCGCCTCGGCGTTCCTGATCGGCGAGAGTTTCATGCGCAAGCCCGACGTCGAGCTGGCGGTGCGCGAGATGCTGGTGCGCGAGGCGGCATGAAGCGAGGCACCATCAAGCGCGGCCTCATCAAGCGCGGGACGGCGCTCACTCATTTCGACGAGGGCGGCAACGCCCGCATGGTCGATGTCGGCGACAAGGAGATCACGGAGCGCATCGCCGTCGCCCGAGCCACCGTCACCATGCAGGCCGCGACACTCAAGCTGATCCGCGACAAGAAGGCCAAGAAGGGCGACGTGCTCGCAGTGGCGCAGCTCGCCGGCATCATGGCGGCCAAGAAGACGCCCCACCTGATCCCGCTCTGCCATCCGCTCGCCCTGTCGTCGGTCGACGTGAAACTGTCGCTCGATCCGAAGCGCAAGGCGGTCGACATCGAGGCGACCTGCAAGCTGAAGGGCCGCACCGGCGTCGAGATGGAGGCGCTGACCGCGGCATCGGTGGCCGCCCTCACCATCTACGACATGTGCAAGTCGGTCGATCGCGGCATGGTCATTTCCGGGGTGAAGCTCGTCCACAAGTCCGGCGGCAAGTCGGGGACGTGGGATGCGTGACACTCATTGGAGCGCGCAACTCCAGTTGCGCTCATGTCTTTACCTATCGACGCTCGTTTGAGCGCCACTGGAGTGGCGCGCTCCGAAGAGGCCAGGAATGCTCTCCGTCCGTGATGCCCATGCCCGCGTGATCGCGGCCTTCGAAGCTCTGCCGTCGGAAACGGTGTCCGTCGCCGAGGCCGCTGGCCGCGTGCTGGCGGTATCGCCGAAGGCGCGGCTGACGCAGCCGCCGTCGGATCTCTCGGCGATGGACGGGTACGCCGTGCGAACGGCCGACGTGACGGCCGTACCGACGACCCTCACCCTCGTCGGCCAGGCGCCGGCCGGCGGTTCCTACGATCGGGCGCTGAACCCCGGCGAGACGGTGCGCATTTTCACCGGTGGCCCGCTGCCGGCGGGCGCCGACGCGATCGTGATCCAGGAAGACACCAAGGCCGACGGCCCGCAGATCACCATCCTCGACGCGCCGCGCGTCGGCCGCCACATCCGCAAGGCGGGTCTCGACTTCAGCGCCGGCGAACGGCCGCTCGCGGCCGGTCGCACCCTCACCACCCGGGATGTCGCGCTGGCGGCGGCAATGAACCACCCCTGGCTCTCGGTCCACCGCAAGCCGCGCGTCGCCATCCTGTCGACCGGCGACGAGCTCGTGATGCCCGGCGAGCCGGTCGGCCGCAACCAGATCGTCTCCTCCTCGGGCATCGCCGTTGCCGCGCTCGTGCGTGGCTGGGGGGCTGAACCCACCCTGTTCGACATCGCGCGCGACGATGCGAAGCTGATCGAGGACTGCATCGCCGCCGGCGCACAGCACGATCTGCTCATCACCCTGGGCGGCGCCTCGGTCGGCGACCACGATCTCGTCCAGGGCGCGCTGAAGGCGCAGGGCTTCGACATGGATTTCTGGAAGATCGCCATGCGCCCTGGCAAGCCGCTGATGTTCGCCGCCAGGGATCGCGCCCGTGTGCTTGGCCTGCCGGGCAATCCCGTGTCGACCATGGTCTGCGCGCTGCTGTTCCTGAAGCCTGCCCTCGAGCGGATGCTCGGCCAGCCGGGCGACCTCGTCGGGACCCAGCCCGCCCGCCTCGCCGTCGACGTGAAGGCCAACGACCAGCGCGAGGACTATGTCCGCTCCCGTCTTCTGCGCAGCGCCGACGGAGCGCTCACGGTCGACCCGCATCCGGTGCAGGACAGTTCCATGCTTTCGGTGCTGGCGGCGTCCGACGGCTTCCTCGTGCGGCCCGCCCACGATCCGGCCCGCAAGGCCGGCGACGTCGTTCGCGTGGTCGACCTGCGGACCCTCCATCCCTTCTAGTGGCGCCGTCGTTCATCCCGACGTCGGCGTGGGGCCAGCGTCTCACCTACGAGCTGATCTATCTGTCGTTCGGCCTCGGCCGCTCGGGCATGTTCAACGTCGGTTTTGCACCCGCCTGACAAAGCATCCGCAAAACCCGGCGTTCACCGTTCGCCCGAACCAGATCGAGCTCTACGCCGAGATGTTCGATCAGGTCCCGTAGGACGCCGACCGGTGGCGCCGCAACGATTGCCTCGAACTGGGGGCGGGTTGCGGCGGCGGTCTGCTGTACCAGCAGACCAACCATGCGCCCCGCTCTGCGATTGGAGTGGAACGGTCCCATGTCGCGGCGTCGCGCGCGAGGCGGCTCGGCGTCGACGTCCGGCAGGGCGACGCCGCGCGGCTTTCGATGGAAAGCGCCAGCTTCGACGGCGTCTTCTGCCTGGACGCGCTGGGCTACCTTCCGGCAACGGCGCTCACGGAAGCATTCCGCTTCCTGAAGCCCGGAGGCTCCCTGCTGGGCCGCGAATCGTTTCGCGGAATTCCAGAAGCCGCGGGTAAGCACTTTCGACGCCGAGCCGGTGCCGCCGGTTTTGAATTCACCGGTTGTTTTGACGCCTCCGCCGGGGTCCGGCGATCGCTTCTGCAACGAAGCAGCGCCGCATCCTTCGTCCTCGGGCTCCCTGCCTTCATCCGGGACCGGCTGAAGGAGACGCTCTTCCTCGACGGCAGCGAGAGGCTCCGTCTCTGGCAATCCGGGGGCATGTGCTTCGTCATCGCCACCTTCCGGCGCCCAAACCGAGGACGTGGCGGCGCGGGGCTCAATCATTGGAAGGCGATGCTGTGCTGCCTGCTGTTTGAGCGTCTGTGTTCAGTGCGTCCTTCGTGCAATGATCCCCGTCTTCCTCTGGATAAGTTGACCCGGAGGCAGAACTAAACTAGAACATGTGTCGGGTTTCAGGATTTGTTCCTAAATCAGGTAGGCGTTCTGGGGAGAAGACGGTGCTAACCCGCAAGCAAAACGAACTGCTCCTGTTCATCAACAAGCGGCTCAACGACGACGGCGTGTCG
>JABMNB010000206.1 GCA_013205335.1 Rhodospirillales bacterium | reverse complement strand
GCCGCACTCCGACAAGTACATCAAGGAACAGTTCGCCGAGGTTCCGGCCGAGCAGGTGAAGATGATCACCTGTACTAACGCCGGCAAGTTCTACGGGCTGATCAACTAGCCGAGGATATGACCCCACCGCCCCTCCGGGGCACCTCCCATTTGAATGGGGAGGAACGAAGAAGTCATCACCTCCCCATTCAGATGGGGAGGTGGCCGTAGGCCGGAGGGTTCAAATCATCCCACCCTAAGCGACGAGATCGCCCTTCGACACGGTGTGGCGCAGCGCGAAGACTTCGCCCTCGGGCGCGTGGCGGGCACGCGCTGCCTGGGCTGCTTCCACCGACCAGAAGAACGCCACCAGGGCCCGCTCGATCTGACGGTCGGGCTTCCCGCGTAGCTCCTTCTCGGCCGTGTCTGCCTGGCCGATGGTGGCGCGGCCGGCGAGCAGGTCGACGCGCGCCGTCTCGGGCGAAGCGAGCTTGTCGAACGGCGCAGTGTTGCTGGCCTTCATGCGCAGGGTGAGCACGGCGGCGCCGATGCCCTCGCCCCAGCGCTGTTCGACCGTGCAGACGGTCCGCGAGGTGTCGCGGAATTTCGGGAAGATCGCCCGGCTCATCTCGGTCGGCTTGCGCAGGCGCGCGTAGTAGGCCTCGCTTTCGAAGGCCGCCGGTGTCTCGGCGTCATAGAACAGCAGGTAGCGGTTGGGTCGGGCGATGCCCTTGAAACGCCCGCCGCGCAGCCAGCCGGGGCAGGACACGCGCTCCTGCAGATGCTCGCGGCTATGCCAATGTTCGAAGAATGCGTCGTCGGCCGGATCGATGTCGACCCAGATGGCGAGAGCTGCCTTGCCGCCGACACTCAATTGCCGCCAGCCGCTTTCTTTTCCGAACCGATCTTGTCGATGTAAGTGAGCATCAATGCCGATACCACGAAGGCCATGTGCATGACGACAAGCGCGTAGAGTTTGCTGTTGTCATAGTCGCCGGCCTCGAGGAAGCGCTGCAACAGGTGGATCGACGAGATCGCCACGATCGAACTAGCCAGCTTGATCTTGAGCGAGCCCGCATCGAGTTTGCCAAACCAGGCGAGCCTGTCGCGCGTGTCATCGATATCGATGCGGCTCACGAAATTCTCGTAGCCGGAGATGATCACCATCACGACGAGGTTGGCGACCATGATCAGGTCGACCAGCGACAGCACCGCCAGCACGAGGTCGGCCTCCTCTGCGAAGATCGCCTTGCGCATCAGTTCCCAGATCTTGAAGGGGAACTTCACCACCACCACGCCCAGCACGGCCACCAGGCCGATATAGAGCGGCGCCTGCAGCCATCGGCTGCCGATCACGATGCGCTCGATGATGAGTTCGAGTTTCTTGGCGGCGGTCGGCGACATGCTTCAGGTCACTCCGTTGGCGGTCGAGCAGACCGCCCTGACGGCCTGCGTGAAGGTAACGATTTCGGCGCGGCGATCATGATCTGTGGCGGGCACATAGGGCGGTTGCGGCAGGGCAGCGAGCGTCACCACTGACAGGTCTTCGTTACGGTAGATGTCGATGCGCTGGCCGGCATGCCCGATCGCGGCCATCACACCCTCGCCGAGCCACCAGCTGTAGCCGTAATGCGTGATGTCGGGGACGACGGGCGCGGGCACCTTGAAGGCGGCCGTCGCCGCTGCCTCGACCCACCCGACGGGCAGCACGCGCCGGCCGTCGATGACACCGTCGTCGCGGACGAACTCCGCGAAGCGGCCAAAGTCGCGCAGGACCATGCCGGCCCGGCTGCCGCCGATCTCCTGCCCACCGTCGCTCTCCAGCGTGTAGAACCCGTCGCATTCCATGCCGGCCGGCTGCCAGACCTTCTCCGACATATAGTCGGCCAACGGCCTGCCCACGGCCTTCGTGAGCGCGGCGCCCAGCAGGAACGTGTCGCCCGAATTATACAGAAAGGTGCTGCCGGGCGGATGGGCGCGCGGCAGCGACGCCATGAGCTTCAGCACGCCGTCCGGCACCTTGTCGGCCAGAGACTTGCTGTAGCGGTTCACGTCGGAAGTGCGGTCGGGATAGATTTCCGTCCACTGCACGCCCGACGACATGGTCATCACATGGCGCAGCGTCACGCCTTCGTAGGCCGACTGCCGCAGCGCCGGCAGATAGGCCGTCAGGAGATCGTCGATCGACCTGATGGCGCCGTCGTGGACGGCAGCGCCCACCAGCATCGCGGTCATCGACTTCACGGTCGACATGGTCGACCAGCGATCGTGCTCCTGCAGGCCCAGTCCGTAGCGTTCCAGCACGATCCGGCCGCGATGGATCACCAGGAGGCCGGCGATCACGTTGCGGTCCATGAAGGAGGAGATGTCGTGTTCGCGGCCGCCGGCGAGGTATCGCGGCGCGATCTCCGTGCCGCGCGGCAGCGCCCGGGGATCGGGGCCGCGCCGGATCACACGATGGGCGAACAGGCCGTCGACCATGCGGTAGGCGTAGGGCTGGATGGACGGCGGGAGGAGCAGGAAGTCCTCGCCCCTCGGCAGATGCCTCTGCGGAAGGGCCGTGCTCAGGAAAACGCCTTGAAGGTGATCAGGGTGAAGGTGTCCTTCACGCCCGGCAGAGTCTGAATCCGGTTCGTCACGAAATGACCGATGTCGGTCTTCTCGTCGAGGTAACATTTCATCAGAAGATCGTACTGGCCGGAGGTCGAATAGACCTCCGACACCTGCTCGACGGCCACGGCGTCGTCAGCGACGTCGTAGGCTTTGCCGAGTTCGCATTTCACCATGACGAATATCGTCTGCATGGGCTCCCTCCGCCGCGGCGCGCACTCTAGCGTGTCGGCCGGGCGAGGAAAGCCGGGACGTGATCGCCGAGGCCGACCGGCGCCGGGCTGTCGTCGCGATCGCGACGCTCGGGACGCGCTGGGCGGTCCGAACGATCGGCACGTTCCGGACGACGCTCCGACCGGGGCTCCGACCGGGGCTCCGAACGGGGCTCGCGCGGCGGCCGGGCTTCGCGCTCGGGACGCGTTTCGCGCTCGGTGCGGGGTTCACGAGAGGGACGCTCGGCCCGCGGCTCGCGCGGCGGACGCGCTTCGCGCGATGGGCGCGCCTCGCGCTCGGGAGGTACTTCTTGCGCCGAAAGGGCCTCGCCCTCGGGCTTCGGTTCGCGTTCGGGCTTCGGCGCCAGCTCGGCGCGCCCTTCCTTCGGCGGACGACCGCTGCTGCTGCGGCCCCGACTGCTGCTGCTGCTGGTGGAACCGCCCCGTCCGCGACCACGGCCGCGGCGGCGCCCGTCGGAGGCCTCGAAGGCCGGCGTCTCCATGCCCGGCACATCGACGCGCGGGATGGTGGTGCCGATCAGTTTCTCGATGGCTTCGACCAGGCCGCCCTCGTCGGGCGAGGCCAGGGTGAAGGAATGGCCGGTCAAGCCGGCACGGCCGGTGCGACCGATGCGATGGACATAATCCTCGGGCGAGAACGGCACGTCGAAATTGAATACGTGGCTCATCGCCACGATGTCGAGGCCGCGGGCGGCGACGTCAGAGGCGACCAGTATCTGGATTTCGCCCTGCTTGAACTTCTCCAGCGTCTCCATGCGCGCGGGCTGGCTCATGTCGCCATGCAGCGCGCCCGCGTTGAAGCCATGCTTCTTCAGCGAGGTCTGGAGCATCGCCACGTCGCGCTTGCGATTGCAGAACACGATGGCGTTCTTGATGTCCTGTTCCTTGATCAGGCGGCGCAGAGCCTCGCCCTTGTCCGCTTCCGCGACGACCGCGAGGCCCTGGACGATGTTCTTGGAGGCCGAGGCCGGCACCGAAACCGTGACTTCCTTCGGGTTGCTCAGAAAGCGGTCGGCCAGACGCTTGATCTCCGGCGGCATGGTCGCCGAGAAGAACAGGGTCTGTCGCAGCGGCGGAAGGGTGGCGACGATCCGCTCGACGTCGGGAATGAACCCCATGTCGAGCATGCGGTCGGCTTCGTCGATCACCAGGATCTTGACGTCGTTCAGCAGGATGCCGCCGCGCTCGAAATGGTCGAGCAGCCGGCCTGGCGTGGCGATCAGCACGTCGGCGCCGCGCTCCAGCGCGCGCTCCTGGTCGGGGAAGCTCACGCCGCCGATCAGCAGCGCCATGTTGAGCTTGTGGTTCTTGCCATAGATCTCGAAGTTTTCGGCCACCTGGGCAGCCAGTTCGCGGGTCGGCTCGAGGATGAGCGAACGCGGCATGCGCGCCTTGGCGCGGCCCTCCGAGAGAATATCGATCATCGGCAGGACGAAGGAGGCGGTCTTTCCCGTGCCCGTCTGGGCGCATCCGAGGACATCGCGACCCATCAGGACGATGGGGATGGCCTTCTCCTGGATGAGCGTGGGCGTCGTATAGCCCTTGTCGGCAACTGCCTGCAGTACCGGGGCGCTCAGCCCCAAACTCTCAAAACTCATTTAATTTCCGTAGTTTAGTCCATTCTATCCGCTGGACTTTGGAGCGGTCTCATAAGGCTCGTGGATCGGGCCGGACCGCTGGGCGGACCCCATATGACCCTTGCAGAAGAGCAAGTCAATGCGCCCGGGCGCGGGGCAGACCAGCGGTCCCGTCAGGCCTTGACCTCGATTTCCACGAACACGAACTCGAAATCGTTGGGATTGATGACGTCGTGCTCGACCCCGGTCTTCCGGGCATAGGAAACCCCGGCCCTGAGCGGCGCCGGAACGGTCGTCTTGCCGTCGAAAATGTGCAGTTCGCCCGTCGTGACGGGGACCACGACGTAGTCGTGATCGTGACGGTGCCAGCCGGTGTGGCCACCCGGCGGAAAGCGCCATTCCGTGACGATGACGCGGTCGTTCTCGACCTGCACCGAAGGCTTGGCGAGCGGGCGTTCTTTGTCTGTCATGAAGAAATTTTAATGCCTCCTGCAGCCTTTGTAAGGTGACACGACGGCGCGCCCTGATATCGTGCATATGCACCTAATTGGAGGTCCCCTGTCCCACCCCCTTCTCACGGCGCCCATCGGCAAGAGCCTGTGGAAGCTGTCGGCACCGACCACCGCCGTCATGATCGTCCAGACCTTCGTGGCCATCGCCGAGACCTATATCTTCGGCAAGCTGGGCACCGACGCCCTGGCAGGCTTCGCGCTCGTCTTTCCGCTCATGATGATGATGACCATGATGGCCGCCGGCGGCATGGGCGGCGGCGTGGCGGCCGCCATGGCCCGCACCCTGGGCGCCGGCCGGACCGACGACGCGCGGGCGCTGGTGATGCATGCGCTGATTCTCGGTGCGGCACTGGCGCTTCTGTTCACCCTCCTCGCGTGGACCGTCGCACCGTCGCTCTATCGCCTGCTGGGCGGTGAAGGGGCGGCGCTGGGGAAGGCACTCACCTACTCGAACGTTCTGTTCACGGGCTCGCTGTTCATCTGGGCCAACTTCTTCCTCTCGGCCCTGCTGCGCGGCGGCGGCGATGCGGCCACGCCCGGCCGCTACATGCTTTTGTCCTCGATCGCCCAGGTGCCGCTCTCCTACTTCCTCGCACTCGGCATCGGCGGCTGGCCGGGCCTCGGGATGGCCGGCCCGGCGATCTCCGCCCTGCTGACCTCGGCGGTGTCGGCGGCCCTGCAGGCGCGCGCGCTGTGGAGCGGCAGACTGGGTTTCGTGCCGGCCACCACCGGCATTGCCCTGCAGGGGAGGCTGTTCTGGGACATCCTGCGCGTCGGCCTGATCGCCTCCTTCTCCGCCTTCACGGCGAACCTCACCGCCATGCTGGTCACCGGGCTGGTCGGCCGGTTCGGCATCGCTGCGCTGGCGGGCTACGGTATCGGCGTGCGACTGGAATTCATGCTGGTGCCGCTGGCCTTCGGCATCGGCTCCGGCCTCACGACGATCGTGGGCGTCGCGGCCGGCGCCAACGACTGGCGCCGCGCGGTCCGTGCCGCCTGGATCGGCAGCCTGGTCGCGGGCCTCGGCATCGGCACCTTCGGCTGGGTCGTGGCGCTCGTACCGGAAGGCTGGGCCCGCCTCTTCACCGACGATCCCGACGTGGTCGCCGCCACCGTGGCCTATGTCACGCGCGTGGCGCCGTTCTACTTCGTGTTCGGCATAGGCATGACGCTGTCCTTCGCCAGCCAGGGTGCGGGCCGCATGAAGGCACCGTTCGCCGCCGGCCTCGCGCGCCTGGTCGTCGCCTCGATGGGCGGCTGGTTCGCCGTCGAACATCTCGGCTGGGGCCTGCCCGGAGTCTTCACCGCGATCGCCGTCGGCATCGTCACCTTCGGCAGCCTGATCGCGGTGCCCTTGCTCGTGCGTCCCTGGCGCGGGCGGGCATGACACGGGTGTAATGCAGGGGTGATACGGTCGCTTCCCCGCAGGAGGAAGCAATGCACCGGCCTTCCATCATCCGGACCTGGAACCACAACGAAGCCGACGAAGAGGCGATGGGCGCGGCCCATGCGCCGATCTGGCGGCGCATGATCGATGTCGCGATCCACGAGGATCTCCGCCCGTCGACCGTGCTGGACTATGGCTGCAACCAGGGCGGCTTCCTGCGCATGCTGCACGATCGCCATCCTTTCCGGGCTGCCGTCGGCATCGACATCGCGCGCGAGTCGGTGGCGCGCGCCGAGCTCCTGAAAGGGCACCGGCCGATCGATTACAAGGTGAGCGAGAGCGCTGCCACCCTCGGCCTCACCTTTGACTTCGCCTTCAGCCACGAGGTCCTCTACCTCCTCGCCGATCTCGCCGCGCACGCCGCCGACATCAAGGCGGCGCTGAAACCGGGCGGCACCTACGTGGCCGCCATGGGCTGCCACAAGGACAGCGCCATGTGGCCACGCTGGCGCAAGGTGATCGCCGAGACCTCGTCGATCGCGCTCTACGACCATTCCCTCGACGGTGTCGCCAAGGCGTTCAGCGACGCGGGCTTCCATGTCGGGGTGCGCCCACTCGATCTCGACGCCTTCATGCCGGTGACGGTGGGCAGCGAATATTTTCCGAAGGTCGTCGACCAGTTGAGGTATTACAGTCGGAACAAGGTCCTGTTTCGCTTCGTAAGCGCTCCCTAGGAGATCCCTTCATGGCAATGCCGGCCCTGCCGTTCGTCACCGCCTTCTATGCCGCGCTGGCGGGCCTCCTGTGTGTGATCCTGTCGGTGCTGGTGATCCGTCAGCGCATGCGCCGCCGCATCAGCATCGGCGATGGCGGCGATCCCGAACTCGGACGCATGGCCCGTGTCTTCGGGAACTTCGCCGAATACGCGGCACTGGTGCTGGTCCTGCTGGCCTTGCTCGAAATCTGCCATGGCCCGCGGTGGCTGGTGCATGCCCTGGGCGGCTGCTTCATCGTCGGCCGCGTTGCCCATGCCTATGGGCTTGCCGGCGCGACGGGCATCAATGCCGGCAGGTCGGCCGGCATCGTCCTGACCCTTCTCGTCATCCTCGCCGCGTCGATCGCGCTGCTGGTGATCGTGGGCCGGAAGATCTTCGTCTAACCGCGCACGCCGAGCTGGCGCAGCGAGCGGTCGATCCAGAGGGCGCCGATCTTTTCCTGCACGGAGTTCTGGCGCAGGCGCTGGCGCAGGTTGGCGAAGTCGACGCAGTCGAGCCGCTGGTCCTGGTTGAAGCAGGAAAACACCACCGTTTCCTTGCCGGTCTCCGGATCGCGGTGGAGCTGCAGGCACTGGGCACAGATTTCCTTCATCATGCACTGCATGGGGGAGTTGATAGAGCCGAAGGCAATGTGCTCCGGCCTCAGGAACGGCTTCAGCGCTTCATGCCTCGCCAGCCGCACGGCGTTCATCATGCCGTCGGACCCGATCGCCACGATCCGGTCGGCCGCGCTGTAGGGAATAGGCTGGTCGCCCAGTTCGCCGGCCGCGTACTGGCGCATCGCCTCGACGATGTTGGTGACGACCGACTTGTCCTGCCCTCGTCCCGGCACGAACCCCGGCGCCTCGTCGCAGCACCAGACGACGACGTCGGCCGCGGCCTCGATCTCCTCGACCTTGTAGCGGTCGATCATGCGCTTGTAGCCGGCGAAGTAGAGAACCTTGCTGCCGGCCTTGCGGAAAGCTTGCCCGATGGAGAAGAGCACGGCGTTGCCGAGGCCGCCGCCCACCAGCACGACGGTCTCGCCGGGCTCGATCTCGGTCGGCGCGCCCGTCGGTCCCATGACGATCACCGGCTCGCCGGGCTTCAGCATCGCGCACAGGTCGGACGAGCCGCCCATCTCCAGCGCGATCATCGAGAGGAGTCCCTTGTCCTTGTCGACCCACGCCCCGGTCATTGCGAGGCCTTCCATGGCGAGCAGCGTGCCGTCCGCCCGCAGCGAGCGCGCCTCGTAGTTCTGCAAACGGTAGAACTGGCCGGGCTCGAAGTTCCGGGCCGCCGCCGGCGCCTCGACGATGACTTCGATGATGGTGGGCGTCAGCCGGTCGACACGCACCACCCGGGCGCGCCATGCCCGATTGGCTTCGTCGACAATCTCCGCCGGCGTGCGACTGGGCGGCGGCAACGCCGTCATCGCACGCGTCAGCACCGGATAGCCCTGCTTGGCACCCCCCATCGCCTTCACGACATTGCCGGCGAACGAGGGATGCAGGTCGCCGAAGAACGACATGAAGCGGTCGTCGCGGTGGCGATACATCAGGACACGCACGTCGGTGGGCTTGCAGACGCGCTCGGGCGTGACGGGGTTGCCCTCCTCGTCGAGGGCACGGAAATACTTGCCGTCGATATAGGCATGTGTCGCATCCTCGCGCGCCAGCACCGTGTTGGGCTGCGTACCCGCGGCCACGAGGATGGTGCGCGCCGGCAGCGTCGCCTCGACCTTGGCGCCGTTCTGCTCGCCGGCGACCTTGAGCGCCTTGGCCTGGCCCGCTTCGTCGATCTCGACAGCGACGGGTGACAGGCCCTCGACGAAGCGGATGTCTTCCTCGAGCGCCTTGAGCACTTCCTCATGGTTCAGTGTGTAGGAAGGCGAATCGATCAGGCGGCGTCGATAGACAAGCGAGACACCACCCCAGCCGTTCACGAGCCGGGTGATCGCGGGCTCGCGGCCTTCGCGAGTCGCCAGCTCGCGCTCGGCGCGAATGGCCCTGGCATGTGCGATGAACTCGTCGGCGATCGCGCGCTCCTCAGGCGTCCAGATGGCGCCCACCGCCGCTTCGCCCCGCTCGGCGACCAGCGTCTCGTGGCGGGCGAGGAATTTTTCGACCTGCAGCGGATAGTAGGCCAGCGACTCCGTCGCGGTATCGATCGCGGTCAGGCCACCGCCGATCACCACGACCGGCAGGCGTATCTGCAGGTTGGCGATGGAGTCTTTCTTTGCGGCCCCGGTGAGCTGCAGCGCCATCAGGAAGTCAGACGCCGCGCGCACGCCGCGGGCCAGGCCGTTGGGCAGGTCCAGCACCGTGGGCTTTCCGGCGCCGGCACAGAGCGCGATATGGTCGAAGCCCATGGCGAAGGCACCCTCGACCGTCACCGTGCCGCCGAAGCGCACGCCGCCGAACATCGAGAACTGCGCGCGCCGTTCCAGAAGCAGTCGCACCATCTTCAGGTAGTTCTTGTCCCAGCGCACCGTGATGCCGTACTCGG
The DNA here is from genome assembly GCA_013205335.1 of Rhodospirillales bacterium. Classification (GTDB taxonomy): domain Bacteria; phylum Pseudomonadota; class Alphaproteobacteria; order Reyranellales; family Reyranellaceae; genus Reyranella. The sequence goes on along the minus strand of JABMNB010000206.1, from coordinate 4,190 downwards.
CGACACCGCCGAAGCCCGCCATCGCCCGCTCGCCGAGATTTTCGCGCAAGCTCGCGACGTCCTTCACGGCGGCGAAGGCGACGCGCGTGCCGTCCATCGCGACGCCCGACTGCGTCTCGGGCAGCGGCTCGATCTTGAGCCCGTCGACGCCGACCACCGTATGGCCGTCGTTCATCAGGTGATGCGCGAGGTTGAAGCCGGCGGGGCCGAGGCCGACCACCAGCACGGTGCGGCCCGTCGAGGGACGCGGGATCGGGCGGCGCAGATTGAGGGGATTCCAGCGCGTCAGCAGCGAGTAGATTTCGAAGCCCCACGGCAGGCCCAGAACGTCCTTCAGCGTCCGTGTCTCGATCTGCGGGATGTCGACCGGTTCCTGCTTCTGGTAGATGCAGGCCTTCATGCAATCGTTGCAGATGCGGTGCCCGGTCGCCGCCAGCAACGGGTTGTCGACCGCGGCCATCGCCAGCGCGCCGATGGAGAAGCCTTCGCTCTTCAGCAGGTTCATCTCCGAGATTTTCTCCTCGAGAGGACAACCTGCAAGCGTGACGCCGAACGGCGACTTTTGGAAAACACCCGTCTTGCGATCCTTGAGGCCGCGCGAGCAGCTGTCCTTGCCCTGGTTGTGGCACCAGATGCAGTAATTGGCATGGTCCAGCGCCCGCACCAGATCGAAGCCCTGGTCGGTGAGGGCAAAGCCCTCGCGATGGCGCAGCATCGGCCGCGGCAGCTTCATGCGCGTCACGCCGTCGACGATCTCGGTCTCGAGTGGAACGAGATGCTCGAAGTCGAGCTTGTGCGGCACCTTGAACAACGGCCCGTCCTGATGCCGGCGCTTGCCCTCGGGATGATGCAACGCCCAGGCGGCGTAGCGCGCCAGCGCCTCTGCCTCGGGCGTCGGCGTTTCGACCTTGAATTCAGGCCCGATCAGCTGACGGACGGCGAGCGCGAAGGCCAGCTCCCAGGCTTCCAGCCCCTCGTCGAACGTGACGGGAAGGTCCACGGCTTGCGTGACGGCGGCCCCATTCAAAGTGGCCGCCACCTCGGGCTTGATGGCGCGGGTGACGTAGCGCTGCACGAAGAGGCGCTTGCAGTCGTAGAGCGGCGCCAGCCGGACATGGCGGGCACGGAGCGCCGCCGTTTCGCCGGCAACCCCGAACAGCACCCCGACAAAATCCTCGAGAGGCCGCGCCAGCTCGATCAGCAGATTGGACTCGTCCTTGGCAGCCATCGCGTCGGGCGCGGCTCGCGCCGCCAGCAGGCGGGCATGCACGTCGACGTTGGCCTCCTTCAGCCACTCGACGAAGGTGGCATCCAGACGGACCAGTCCGTCGCGGTCGTAGAAGTCACTGAAGCTCGACCCGAAGGTGACCGGCGGGGCCAGCGGGGACGCAGTCATTGCGATGTTCCGGACGGAGGGGAGAAATTTTGTTCGTACGCGAACCGTTAAACAAGGCGGACCGCAAGCGCAAGACACCCCGAGAAAGGCATCCTTAGCGACATTTATGCCTAATGACGGCGCCGCCCGCTTACCCCATGTTCTGCCAGCCATGCAGCAAGTTCCCGCCTCCGTGCGCCTGTGGCTGATCGTCGTCGCAGGCATGATTTTCTTCATGATCGTGATCGGGGCGCTGACGCGGCTTACCGAATCGGGCCTGTCGATGGTCGAATGGCGGCCGGTAACCGGCTGGCTGCCGCCGCTCTCCGATGCGGCCTGGCAAGCGGAGCTGCAGAAGTACCTGTCTTCTCCGCAGGGGCGGCTTGTGAACCGCGACTTCACGGTGCCCGAGTTCCGGGAGATCTTCTGGCTGGAGTACATCCACCGCCTGTGGGGCCGGCTGATCGGTCTCGTGTTCGCCCTGCCGCTCGCCTGGTTCTGGTGGCGCGGCGTCCTCAACGCGCACCTCAAGCCGCGCCTGTTCGCCCTTCTGGTGCTGGGCGGCCTGCAGGGCGCGCTGGGCTGGGCGATGGTGGCCTCGGGCCTCGTCGACCGGCCCTCGGTCAGCCACTATCGCCTCGCTGCACACCTGTCCCTGGCGGTCGTTCTCTACGCCTACACGGTCTGGCTGATCCTCGAGCTCACGCCACAGGGCGTTCGCCGGGACGATGCCAGGACCAGGCGCAGTTCGACGGCGCTGATCGCTTTCCTGCTGGTCGTCGTGGTGTGGGGCGCCTTCATGGCCGGCCTGCGCGCCGGCACCGCGCACGGCACATTCCCCACCATGTCGGGCTACTGGATCCCACCCGGCCTGTTCGAGCTCTCGCCGTGGTGGATCAACCTCTTCGAGAACGGCACGACCATCCAGTTCGTCCATCGCTGGCTGGCGAAGCTGCTGGTGCTGGGCGTGCTGGTCCTGGCCTGGCGGGCGCCCCGATCCGAGACGCTGGCCGCGGCGGCGATGGCCCTGCTCCAGCTGGGCCTCGGAATTGCCACGATCCTGAGCGGCGTCAGCATCCCGATCGCCACTCTGCACCAGGCGGGCGCAGTGCTTCTCCTGACGGCCCTGATCGTCGTCCGCCACCGCGCGATGCCTTCTCCGCGGTATCCCGTCTCGGCTATTCTCCGGGGATGACCGGCAAGCCAGCTGCCGACCGCTCTCTCCGGAAACGCCCCGTCATGGTGGCGTCGTTCGCGATTGCCGTCGCGTCAGCCGCGAGTGTCGGCGCCTGGGTGATGCGCTCATCGGAGGAAGCCCCAAAGACGACGTCCTCCATGGCACAGGCCGAGCGACCGCGGCCACCTCCGCCAGCCGCGCCAGCGGAGAAGGCTGAGGCGCCCGCCGCTCCTCCTCCCCAGGCACGGTCGCCGGACACGCAACCAGGCTCGCGTCCAGACACGCCGCAAGACATTCCGCAAGGCACGCCGCCCGCCCCCCCTGCACCGCCAGCGCCCGCCAGAACCGATCTTCTCCGCGTCCCCGCGCCCACCCCGTCTCCCCCGCCAGGGCCGGTGCTGGCCCCGGCCCCTCCTCCCCCACCCTCGACGCCATCCTCGGCGCCACCGACGCCCCACCAGCCCATCGATTGGACGGCCCTGCCGGTCGGCGAGCTGAGGAGTCAGGCCGAAGCCAACGATGTCGCCGCCATGGAAGAACTCGCGCGCCGGCTGGTGCAGGGCATCGGCATGCCCAAGGACCAGCAGGCCGGCGCAGGCTGGCTGCTGCGCGCGGCCCAGGCGGGCTCCGCACAATCGGCCTTCAACGTCGCGGTGATGTACGAACGCGGCTTCGTGCTGGAGCGCAACTCGGCGCGGGCCGTCGCGTGGTATCGCAGGGCCGCCAAGGCCGACGTGGCGATCGCCAAGCACAACCTCGCCTTGATGCTGCGGGACGGCAAGGGGACCGCGCGCGACGGCAAGGAGGCGATCGAGCTCCTGCAGTCGGCCGCGCTCCAGGGAATGGCTGCGTCGATGTTCAGCCTGGGCGACATCTACGAGCGCGGCGACGCAGCGCCGAAGGATCTGGCGATGGCGATGGCCTGGTTCGCGATCGCCGCCGAGTTCGAGAGGCAGACGAACAAGGGAGCGGAGACGGCGCTGGCCAAGACCTCCGCGACACGCGCCCAGGCGCTGCAGCGTGGCTTGACGCCGGAGGACTTGCAGAAAGCAGAACTGCTGGGGCAGGGCGAGTTCAAGCGAATCGTCGAGGCCATGCGGCAGCCGGCCAAGCCTCCGGCGCGCATTGCGCCGCCGCCGGTCGCGGTTGCTGCGGCCATCCCTCCGCCGGCCCCGCCGCGCGCGGGCGCCCTGCCCCCTCTGCCACCGCCCGATCTCGATCCGCCGGACTGGCCCAAGGCCCCCAAGGACCAGGTCCGCGTCATCCAGCAGGCGCTATTCGATCTCAGTTTGTTGCGCGACAAACCCGACGGAGCGCTGGGGCCGATGACACGCGCCGCCATCCGAACCTTCCAGCGCATCAGCGCCCAGCGCGAGACCGGCGAACCCACCAAGGAAGTCTACGCAGCGTTGAAGGAAGCGGTCACGCGTCGTGAGGCTCCGCAGCCGACCAAGCCGGAGATCAGGCCCGAGCCGCCGGTTGCGGTTGCGGCTGCCAAGCCGCCGCAGGCCGGGACGGCAAAGGTCGAACCGGCAAAGCCGGTGACGATTGCAGCCGCAGAACCACCACCGCCCCCCCCGAGTTCGGCCGATATCGCCAGGCTCATGTCGGTGCCGCCCGAACCAGTGAGACCGATCG
>JABMNB010000205.1 GCA_013205335.1 Rhodospirillales bacterium | reverse complement strand
GCTGAATTGACTGTCGACGGGAGCGCCTTCTACGCCGCCTTCAACCGCTGTCCGCAATCACCGGATTGTTGTCCGCCTTGCGCCGGAATCGGTGTCCGCGTTGCACCGGATTCCGCACTTCGACCGGCTCCGGCGCAGCGGGGGGCAACTGTTGCGCCTTCCGCAGGAGGATTTCTGTCAGGCCATAGGCATCCCTTCGGCCCAGAAATATCAGAACACCGGTGGTCCCAGCATCGTTGACGGCCTCAAACTGCTGCAAAGCGCTGACGAGCCGCTGAAAGATCAAGCCGCCTTCTTCAAGGCACAGATCATAAACTGGCTGATTGGCGCAACGGACGGGCATGGAAAGAATTTCAGCATCTTCCTCCGACCCGAGGGCAGGTACGGGCTCACACCCTTCTATGACGTGTTATCGGCGCAGCCAGCCTTGGATCAGAAGCAGATACCACGGAACAAATTCAAGCTGGCCATGTCGGTTGGCAAAAGCCGAAAATATGAAATCCTCAATATCGTCGGAAGACATTTCATTGAGACTGGCAAAGAGGCCGGCCTCGGCAAGACGATCATGAGGCAGGTCGTGAGCGAGCTTCTGGAGCAGGCTGGCAAGGCATCCGAAGAGACCGTTGCAAAAATGCCCGCGGACTTCGCCGGTGAAATCCACCAAAGCATATCCGCCGCTATAACAGATAGATTGCATATATTGGAGGCGACTTCCGAAGAGGCGTTGGCGTCCGGGTAGGCCCGCAGCGCCGACAAGCCTGCGGCTCCCGATGAAGTCTGCCCATGTCGGAAAGAGCCAGATTTCAAACCGAGCCCGCGCCCCCGGCTTCGAAGACATCACCATAGCCGCCACGGCAGCGACGCATGGCCTCCCGGTCCTGACCGCGGACGAACGCCATTCTTCGCCTCTCAGCGTACCGATGCTCAATCCATTGAAGCAATTGCCGGCCGACTGATTTTGAGCGCGGGCGCCGATCAGCCGGCCCGCCAAAAGCCCTGCGTGCTGTGAGGGGATTTTGCACGCTGTCGCAAATGGTTAGCAAAGAAGAATGCTTGACGCTGGATGGTAATAATCCCCCAATGCGCCCCCCGTTTGGGGTAATCTAAATCGTCGTTTACCGGTTCTTGAGTCGCCGCTCCCGCCGCCGCCTGGAGTTTATGTTGAAGCCGACTGATATCGCCAATCCCGACTACTTTCATAAAGTCGTCGATTGCCAATGGGCCTGTCCTGCACATACGCCCGTCCCCGAATACATCAGGCTGATCGCGCACGGACGCTACTCCGATGCGTACATGATCAACTGGAAATCCAACGTCTTCCCGGGAATCCTGGGCCGGACCTGCGACCGTCCCTGCGAACCTGCCTGCCGGCGCAGCCGCGTCGAAGACGAGACGCTGGTGAAGGGCAAGAAGGAGCCGGTCGCGATCTGCCGCCTGAAGCGCGTCGCCGCCGACTACAAGGACGACGACGACATCGACGCCAAGATGCCCAAGGCGCCCGAGAAGAACGGCAAGCGCATCGCCTGCATCGGCGGCGGTCCTTCCTCGCTCACGGTGACCCGCGACCTCGCCGTGCTGGGCTACGAGATCGTCATCTACGACCAGGACCCCAAGCTCGGCGGCTTCATCCGCACGCAGATTCCGCACTTCCGCCTGCCCGAGTCGGTGATTGACGAGGAAGTCGGCTACATCACCGGCATCGGCAACATCGAATTCCGCCACCAGCGCGTCGACTCGCTGAAGGCCGTGCTGGCCGAAGGCTATGACGCGGTGTTCGTCGGCTCGGGCGCGCCCCGGGGCCGCGATCTCGACGTACCCGGCCGCAAGGAAGCCGCCGCCAACATCCATATCGGCCTCGACTGGCTGTCCTCCGTCTCGTTCGGGCACGTCACCAAGGTCGGCAAACGCGTGATCGTGCTGGGCGGCGGCAACACGGCGATGGATTGCTGTCGCACCGCCCGCCGCCTCGGCGGCGACGATGTGAAGGTGATCGTCCGTTCCGGCTTCGACGAGATGAAGGCGTCGCCCTGGGAGAAGGAAGACGCGATCGGCGAGGACATTCCCATCCTCAACATGCTGGTGCCCAAGGAAGTCCGCCACGAGGGCGGCAAGATCCAGGGCGTGCTGTTCGAGAAGGTGGTCGCGAAGTACGACGACAAGGGCCGCCGCTCGCTGGTGCCGTCGGGCGAGCCCGACGAGTTCCACGAATGCGACGACGTGCTGGTGGCCATCGGCCAGGAGAACGCCTTCCCGTGGATCGAGAAGGATGCCGGCATCGAGTTCGACAAGTGGGGCCTGCCCCAGCTCAACGAGAAGACTTTCGCCAGCACGCACCCGAAGGTGTTCTTCGGCGGCGACGCGGCGTTCGGCCCGAAGAACATCATCTGGGCCGCCGCGCACGGCCATGACGCTGCGATCTCCATCCACAAGGTGCTGATCGGCGAGAACCCCGAGGAGCGTCCCGCCCCCGGCGTCAACATCGCCAGCCAGAAGATGGGCATCCATGAGTGGAGCTACGACAACGCGCCCACCATCGACCATCGCCTCAAGGTCCCGCATCGCCCCAAGCACGAGGCGCTGAAGGACATCATGACCGAAGTCGAGCTGGGCTTCGATCCGCAGCTCGCCTTCAAGGAAGCGCAGCGCTGCCTCAACTGCGACGTCCAGACGGTGTTCACCGGCCAGCTCTGCATCGAATGCGATGCCTGCGTCGACATCTGCCCGATGGACTGCATCACCTTCACCGAGAACGGTGAGGAGAAAGAACTTCGCACGCGCCTGATGGCACCGGCGATGAACCCGACGCAGGATCTCTACGTCGCCGACGGCCTCAAGACCCGGCGGGTCATGGTCAAGGACGAGGATGTCTGCCTGCATTGCGGGCTGTGCGCCGAGCGCTGCCCGACGGGCGCATGGGACATGCGCAAGTATTACATGGAAATGACACAAGCGGAGCACGCATGCCGCAAGCAATAGCCGCCGTTAACGACTTCGTCGTCAAGTTCGCGAACGTCAACGGATCCGGATCGGCCTCGGCCAACGAACTCTTCGCCCGGTCGATCCTGCGCATGGGCGTGCCCGTCAGCCCGCGCAACATCTTCCCGTCGAACATCCAGGGCCTGCCCACCTGGTACGAGGTCCGCGTCACCGAGAAGGGCTATCTCGGCCGTCGCGGCGGCGGCGTCGACATGATGGTGGCGATGAACCCGCAGACCTGGGCCGAGGACGTGAAGGAGATCGAGCCCGGCGGCTATCTCTTCTACGACTCGACCAAGCCCATGCCGTCGTCGATGTTCCGCGAAGACATCAACGTGATCGGCGTGCCGCTCACGGCGATCACCAACGCCACCTATTCCGATCCTCGCCAACGCCAGCTGTTCAAGAACATCATCTATGTCGGCGCGCTCTCGGTGCTGCTCGACATCGACGAGAAGGAGATCCAGCGGCTCTTCGGGGAGCAGTTCAAGGGCAAGGAAAAGCTCATCGACTCGAACGTCAAGGCGATGAACCTTGGCCGCGACTGGGTGAAACAGCATGTCGATCCCGACCTGGTGAAGCTCAAGGTCCGCCATGCCGACAATGTCGGCGACCGCATCTTCGTCGAGGGCAACAGCGCGGCCGCGCTCGGCGCCGTCTATGGCGGCGCCACGGTCTGCGCCTGGTATCCCATCACCCCCTCCTCGTCGCTCGCCGAGGCCTTCCAGTCCCATTGCAAGAAGTTCCGGCACGACAAGGAAACCGGCAAGGCCAAGTACGCCATCGTGCAGGCCGAGGACGAGCTCGCCTCGATCGGCATGGTGATCGGCGCCGCCTGGAACGGCGCGCGCTCCTTCACCGCCACGTCCGGTCCCGGCATCTCGCTGATGACCGAGTTCATCGGCCTCGCCTACTTCGCCGAGGTTCCGGCGGTGCTGGTGAACGTGCAGCGCGGTGGCCCCTCGACCGGTATGCCGACGCGCACACAGCAGTCCGACCTTCTGGGCTGCGCCTACGCCTCGAATGGCGACACCAAGCACGTGCTGCTGTTCCCCGAGGATCCGCGCGAGTGCTTCGAGTTCACCGCGGACGCGCTCGACCTCGCCGACCGGCTGCAGACGCCGGTGTTCGTCATGACCGACCTCGATATCGGCATGAACCACCGCCTGTGCAAGCCGTTCGCGTGGGACGAGAACCGCGTACTCGACCGCGGCAAGGTGATGACGGCCGAGGACCTCGAGGCCGGCAAGACCTTCGGCCGCTACCTCGACGTCGACGGCGACGGCATCCCCTACCGTACCTATCCCGGCACGCATCCGACCAAGGGCTCCTACTTCACGCGCGGCACGACCAAGGACGAGTTCGCGCGCTACTCGGAGGAAGGCGCCGTCTATGTGCGCAACATGGAGCGGCTGCAGAAGAAGTGGGAGACCGCGAAGAAGATCGCGCCGCAGCCGCTGCGCTATTCGTCGCCCAAGCCGACCCGCTTCGGCGTGATCTACTTCGGCTCGACGAGCCCGGCGATGGACGAGGCGCTCGATCATCTCGAGGCCGAGGGCAATCACGTCAACGCTTTGCGCGTACGCTCCTTCCCGTTCGCCCAGAGCGTCGAGGACTTCATCCACGAGCACGATCGCGTGTTCATCGTGGAGCAGAACCGTGACGGCCAGCTGCGCACCATGCTGATGAGCGAATACACGCTCGACGCCCGCAAGCTCGTCCCCGTCCTGCATTATGACGGCACGCCGATCACGGCGCGCTTCATCGCGACCGACATCGCCAAGAAGCTCGGTCAGTTCAAGGTTGTCTCGTTCGACAAGGCCGCGTCATGACCTACATCGCCAAACCCCGGCTTCATCATCCCTCGCTGGTCAAGAACAAGGCGGGCTTCACGCGCCGCGACTATGAGGGCGCCGTCTCGACGCTCTGCGCCGGCTGCGGCCACGACTCGATCAGCGCCGCCATCATCCAGGCCTGCTACGAGCTCGACATCCTGCCTCATCAAGTCGCCAAGCTCTCCGGCATCGGCTGCTCGTCGAAGGCGCCGACCTATTTCGTGGGCGCCAGCCACGGCTTCAACACCGTGCACGGCCGCATGCCGTCGGTAATGACCGGCGCCAACCTGGCCAACCGGGACCTGATCTACATGGGCGTTTCCGGCGACGGCGACTCCGCCTCGATCGGGCTTGGCCAGTTCGCCCACGTCATGCGACGCGGCGTGAACATGACCTACATCGTCATGAACAACGGCGTGTACGGCCTCACCAAGGGCCAGTTCTCCGCCACCGCCGACAAGGGCTCGATCAGCAAGAAGGGCGTCGCCAACTCCGACTCCTCGATCGACATGGTCTCGCTGGCCATCCTGATGGGCGCCACCTTCGTCGGCCGCTCCTTCTCGGGCGACAAGCACCAGCTCGTGCCGCTGATCAAGGCGGCGATGGACCACAAGGGCGCGGCCTTCCTCGACGTCATCAGCCCCTGCGTGGCCTTCAACAACCATCCGGGCTCAACCAAGAGCTACGACTATGTGCGCGAGCACAACGAGGCGCTGAACCGCATCGACTTCATCGAGACCCGCGAGGAGATCACCACCTCCTACGATCCCGGCACCATGAAGACCGTGCAGCAGCATGACGGTTCGATCCTGCGCCTGCGCAAGCTCGGCGAGGATTACGACCCGTCCGACAAGGTCTCGGCGATGAAGCGCATCCAGGAAGGCATGCATGCCGGCGAGGTCGTGACCGGCCTGCTCTACGTCGATCCGACGCCGAGCGACCTGCACGCCAACCTCAACACGGTCGACGTGGCATTGAACACGCTGAACGCGCCGGATCTCTGCCCGGGCAACGCGGCTCTCGATAAGATCAACGCCAGCCTGCGGTGATCCGCTGGCTGGTCGCCCTGCTGGCCGCCCTCGTCGGTGCCGGTATGGGCACCGGCCTGACGGCCATGGGGCTGGCAATCCTCTTCACCGCGATCTGGGGCCCGTTCGAGGGCTCTGCCGCCATGGGCGGCGTGACCGTCGGTTTGCCGCTGGGCGGCCTGCTGGGCCTCGGTCTCGGCGCCTCGCTGGCCCTCCGTTTCTGGAAGCCCCGACCCGACGTTCGGCCCCAAGCCTGACGCACGTCCCCTCGAGTCTTCCCCAGAAAAATCCAATCACCAACGCCGCTGGCGCGCGGCGGCGGCTATTCCTCGATCGACGTCGCGCGGCGGGCGGGTCTGCGACGCGTGGTGGTCGTGCGCCGTCGAGGCCGCCGTCCGTCGCCTCGAGGCCCTGCCCGGCCTGACCTTCGACCGATGGTCAGGCCATGATGTTCGGAAGGAGCGCTTCTAGGACGTCGCGGCTCCCAGCGTTCCCGTTTCGCCCGCCGCGCGCTTCAGCTCCAGATGCGTCTCGTGCCACTGGCGCAGCGACGGCCGGTGCCCGATCGAAACGACCGTCGCCTGCGGCAGTCGCTCCTTGAGCACGCTGTAGACTGCCGCCTCGTTGGCCTCGTCGAGCGAGGCCGTGGCCTCGTCGAGGAACAACCAGTCGGGCTTGAACACCAGCGCCCGCGCGATGGCCAGTCGCTGCTGCTCGCCGCCGGAGAGCATGTTGCTCCAGTGCGCCTCCTCGTCGAGGCGATCGGCGAGATGGCCGAGCCGCGCCGCCTCCAGCGCCTGCACGATCTCGGCATCGTTGGCTTTCGAGTTCTCGTCGGGATACTTCACCGCCTCGCGCAGGGTGGCGATCGGGATGTAGGGTTTCTGCGGCAGGAACAGCACGCGCGCGCCGGCCGGGATCAGCACCCGCCCTTGCCCGAACGGCCAGATGCCGGCCAGCGCCCGGAACAGCGTGCTCTTGCCCGACCCGCTCGAGCCGGAGATCAGCGTCCAGGCTCCCTTCGGCAGGGTGAGGTTCAGGTCCTTCAGCAGCGTCTGTCCGGTGGGCAGTGCCAGATCGAGGCCGCTGGTCCCCACGGCGGTGCGCCCGGCCTCGGCGCCGACCGTGATGTTCTCCGGCGGCTTCTCCTCGATGGCGATCTGCAGCCCCTTCAGGCGGTCCATCACCGCGCGCAGCTCGGCCACGTTGGTGTAGTTGTCGATGAAGAACGACAGCGCCGACTGCACCTGCCCGAAGGCCTGCGCCGTCTGCATGACGACCCCCAGCGTGATCGCGCCGGCGAAGAAGCGCGGCGCCGTCACGATGTAGGGAAAGATGATCGCGAGCTGGCCGTAGCCGATCTGGTAGAAGACCAGCTGCATCTCTGTCACCAGCACGCGCCAGGCATTGTTGAACACATCGGTGAACTTGGCTTCGAGCACCTCGTTCTCGCGCGGCTCGCCGCGATAGAGCGCGATGCCCTCGGCATTCTCGCGCACGCGCATCAGCCCGAAGCGAAAATTCGCCTCGTAGCGCTGCTGCAGGAAGTTGAGCGGGATCAGCCGGCGACCGACCAGGTTCGCGAGCCAGGTGCCAAGGAAGGCGTACACCAGCGCCGCCCAGACCATGTAGCCCGGGATCACCACGTCGAGGCCGATGAAGGACAACGACATCGGTCCCGACAGCTGCCACAGGATGAACAGGAACGACACCAGCGTCGCCACCGCGCTGATCAGCCCCAGCAGCAGGGTCATGGTGTAGAAACCGAGCAGCCGCAGATCCTCGGAGATGCGCTGGTCGGCGTTGTCGACCTTGCGCTCGAGCTCAATGCGGTAATAGCCGCGGCCGTCCAGCCAATGGGAGAGATAGTGTCCCGTCAGCCACCGCCGCCACCTGAGGCGCAGATAGGGGCTGACCAGCCCGCGCGCCACACCGAAGGCGATGGCCAGCGCGGCGATCCAGCCGAAATTGACCATCTCGATCCAGAACGCGGCCTCGTCCTTGTTCTGCAGGCTGTCGTAGAAGCGCCTGTTCCATTCGCTGAAGGCGACATTGACTGTCACGCTCGCCAGGGTGAGCACGATCGCCCCCACCAGAAGGGCAATGGCGATCCAGCGCTCCTCCGAACGGAAATACGGAACGACCAGCCGCCACCAATCGACGAGGTAGGAACTCACGCTCTTCATGCAGGAATATCCTTTCGGGGCGGCACACTGCCGAGACAGGGCGACAATGACAACGGCGCGTGCGGCGGCTATAGCGCCGCACGATGGATGCAACCCCTCTCGCCTCCCGCCGCGCCGCAGTCGATGTGCTGATGGCCTGCCTCGACAAGGGCCAGCCGCTCGACGACGCGCTGGCCGGCCATCGCGGCTTCGCCGCGCTCGACCCGCGCGACCGCGCCTTCGTCCGCCTGCTGCTGGCCACCACGCTGCGCCGGCTGGGCGAGATCGAGGAAGTCCTGTCCGGCCTAATGAACAAACCCCTGGAGGGTGCCAACGCGGTGGGCCGCCAGGTCCTGCGGATCGGCGCCGCCCAGCTCCTGTTCCTCGGCACGCCGCCCCATGCCGCCGTGGATACGTCGGTGCGCCTGGTCGAGGATGCCGGCCTGAACCACCTGAAGGGCCTCACCAACGCCGTCCTGCGCCGCATCTCGCGCGACGGGACGGCGCTGCTGGGCGACCGCGATGCCGCGCAGCTCAACACGCCGCAGTGGCTGTGGGAGAGCTGGGTCGACGCTTATGGCGAGGACGCGACGCGCGCCATCGCCGCCGCCCACCTGATCGAAGCGCCCCTCGACCTCACGGTTCGCGCCGACGTCGATTTCTGGGCAGGCCAACTCGAGGCCGAGAAATTGCCCACCGGCACCTTGCGACGCACCGGCGGCGGCCACATCGCCGAACTGCCGGGCTTTGCCGAGGGCACCTGGTGGGTGCAGGACGCCGCCGCCACCCTCCCCGCTCGCCTGCTGGGCGACATCGCGGGCAAGCGCGTGGCCGATCTGTGCGCCGCGCCCGGCGGCAAGACGATGCAGCTTTGCGCCGCCGGTGCCCAGGTCACGGCCGTCGACATCTCCGGTCGCCGCATGACACGGCTGGGCGAAAACCTCGCGCGGGCCGGCCTGTCGGCCGAACTCGTCACCGCGGATGCGAGCAAGTGGATGCCCGAGCAGAAGTTCGATTTCATCCTGCTCGACGCACCCTGCTCCGGCACCGGCACCCTGCGCCGCCATCCCGACATCGCCTGGTTGAAGGGCGACGAGGACATCGCGCGGCTGACGCTCACCCAGGATCGCCTGCTGGTGCACGCGACCGAGCTGCTGGCGCCCGGCGGCACCCTGGTCTACGCGGTCTGCTCCCTGCAGGAAGAAGAAGGACCGGCGCGGATCGAGGCACTGCTCGGCCAAAACAGCCGCCTCAAGCGTGTTCCCGTCACCGCTGCCGAGCTGCCCGGCCTGGAAGACGCGATCACGAAGGACGGCGACGTCCGCACCCTGCCCTTTATGTGGGCCGAGCGCGGCGGCATCGACGGCTTTTACATCGCGCGCCTGACTGCGGCCTGATTCACAGCTGGAGGCGCGCCATTCCAGTGGCGCGATCTTTTCCGAGGTCGCAAATGACGCGCAACCGGAGTCGCCGCCCAGCCTTGATCACACCCGCGAACTCGGGCTGTAGAACGGCTGGTGCTTCGACGGATCCATGTAGTTCTCGTAGAACTTGCGGGCGTGCGGCAGCAGCGCGACCGACAGCTTGCGGCGCTCGACCTCGTCGTCGGCGAGGGCCTTGCTGAGATCGTCGTGCAGCGCCTTCAGGGCCGCCGTCTTGTCGACCTTGGTGAAGAGGCCGTCCTTGTAGATCACCTCGCCGTCGCACATCGTCATGGTGACGGCCTGCTGCTTGGCACGCTGCACGACCGCATCGAGCGTCGGGGTCATCTCGTCGAGATAGGGATAGGCCACGCTCTCCCAGTCGATCAGCACCATGTCGGCTGCCTTGCCGACCTCCAAAGTGCCGATGGTCTCGCCGAACGGCGTGGTCTTCGCACCGCCGACCGTCGCCATGCGCAGGACCTGCGCCATGGTCGGCACGTCGGCCTCGTCCATGCCCGGCACGCGATGGGCGCGCAGGACCAGCTTCAGCTCCTGCAACATGTCGCGATCGTCATTGATGCCGGCCTCGTCGAGGCCGATCGCGGTGTTGATGCCCTTCTTCTCGAAGTGATTGAGCGCGGCCACGCCGGAGCGCAGGCGGAAGTTGGACGAGCAGTTGTGGCAGACGCAGCCCTTGGCCTCGGCCAGCCGGTCGATGTCTTTCTCGTTCAGCCATACGCCGTGGCCCAGCGTCAGCCGCTCGTTCACCATGCCGAAACGGTCGATGTACTCGAGCGCCGTGCAGTTGCCGCGCCGCCAGGCATATTCCTTCTGGTAGGCCGTCTCGAGCAGGTGCATGTGCATCGGCACGTTGTACTTGGCCGACGCGTCGCTCAGCTTCGTGAGCGCCGGGTCCGAGCACCAGTGCAGGTTGGCCGGCGCCAGCTGGATCTTCACGCGGCGCTTGTTGTGATGCTGCGAATGGAACGACTTGAACATGTCCATCGCATCGTCGAGGCCCATCTTGAAGCGGTCGAACCAGCGCTGCATCGGGCCCTGCAGTTCCTTCGGCAGGCTCCGGACGAACTCCTCGTCGGCCTGGTAGACGAGCCGGTTCTGGTCACGCACCGCATAGCAGTAGCTGACCCTCATGCCGACATCCTCGTAGGCCTTGATGGTCTCGGTCGCGCGCTTCTCGACGTCGGGCAAGGTGCCGGGCATCCAGCCCTGGATGTGCTGCACGGTGGTGATTCCCGAGCCGATCATCTCGAACGCCGAGTAGAGCGTGTCGAGATAGAGATCGAGATTGCGGATCACCATGCGGGTGATGAACCACAGCTCCAGAGGCATGTCGGGCGAGCCAAGCTGCACCGGGGTCAGGCCGACATGGTGATGGCCGTTCACGAAACCTGGCAGCAGGATTTCCTTGCCCGTGCCGATCACCGGCACTGTCGGGTGCTTGGCGCTCAGATCGTCATAGGTGCCGACTTCGACGATGACGCCATCCTCCTGGAGGACAGCACCGTCCTTGATCTCGTTCCAGGTGAAACGGTCCTTGGTGCCGGTGATGGCGGCGCGGCTTCGGATCAGGCTGGTGGCCATGGTCGGCTTCTCCTTGGGGGGTCGGTGATGATGGATGTCAGGCGGGAACGGCGAAAGCTTCCTGCTCGGCGAAGGCGCGGTCGACCTCGTCGCGCAGCAGGTCGGTGAGCTTGATGCGGAGATTCTCCGCCTCGCGCGAGAAGAGATTGCGCGGGCGTGGCATGTCGATCGGCACGATCGTCTTGATGCGGCCGGGCCGCGACGTGAAGACGACGACCCGGTCGGCCAACGCCACCGCCTCGTCGATATGGTGCGTGACGAACAGCACCGAGGCGCCCGAATCGCGCCACACGTCGAGCAGGAAGTCCTGCATGCGGGCGCGCGTCTGGACGTCGAGTGCCGCGAAGGGCTCGT
Organism: Rhodospirillales bacterium; assembly: GCA_013205335.1. Classification (GTDB taxonomy): domain Bacteria; phylum Pseudomonadota; class Alphaproteobacteria; order Reyranellales; family Reyranellaceae; genus Reyranella. The sequence goes on along the minus strand of JABMNB010000205.1, from coordinate 7,542 downwards.
CCATCAGCAGCACCTTGGGTCGCATGGCGAGCGCGCGGGCCACGGCGACGCGCTGGCGCATGCCGCCCGACAACTCGTCCGGCCGCTTGTCCATCGCGGCCTTCAGGCCGACACGCTGCAGGGCCTCCGCCGCGACGGTCCGGCGCTCCTCCTTGCCGGCGCCGCGGATCGACAGGCCGAAGCTCACGTTTTCCCAGACCGTCAGCCACGGGAAGAGCGATGTCTCCTGGAAGATCAGGCTGCGTTGCGGCGAGGGCGTCTCAACCAGGTCGCCGAACGACCAGACCCTGCCCTTCGTCGCATCCTCCAGACCCGCGATCAGATACAGCAGGGTGCTCTTGCCGCAGCCCGAGGGGCCGAGAAAGACCACGAACTCCCCAGGCTTGATGTCGAGGTCGATGTCGGTCAACGCCTCGTGCGCCCGTTTGGTGCCGGCCGCCCAGGTCTTGCCGACGCCGCGGCACACGACCGCGTCCCTGGAGGAGAAATGAGGGGCGTCTTCAGAGGACACGCAATCTCTCCGCGGTATCGGGCAGCCAGTACAGGATGCGACGCTGCGCCAGCCGCAGCAGCCAGTCGAAGGTGAAGCCCAGCACGCCGATCACGGCGATGGTGAAGAACACCAGGGACGGGTTGAAGGTGTTGCGCGCCAGCATGATCACCTGGCCCATGCCGTAACCGACGCCTGTCGACTCGGCGACCAGCACGACCATCCAGGCACCGAACAGGTTCATGCGCAGCACCTGAAGCATGCCGGGCAGGATGGCCGGAACGATGACGCGCCCGTAAATCTGCGCCTTGGAGGCGCCCATGGTGCGCGCCACGTTGATCAGGTTGGTGTTGACCGTGTCGATCTGGTTGATCGTCGCCAGCACCATGTGAAAGAACAGCGCCACCACCACCATGAAGATGGCGGGTGCATTGCCGATGCCGAACAGGAAGATCGCGACCGGCAGCCAGGCGATCGGCGATACCGGCGACAGCAGGGTGATGGTGGGCAGCACCAGCCGGTCGAAGAACCGGTAGTAGCGGACCAGCACGCCGACCGCGATCGCCAGTACCGAGGCAATCACGAGACCTGCGAACACGCGGCCCGTCGTGGCGGCTCCGGTGATCAGCACCGATTCGAAGGCCGACGGGCCCTCGGTCATCGACTGGCCGACCTGCCAGCGCGTGGCCGTGTTGAAGTACCTCCCCTGCTCGGCGATGTTGCTGAGGAAAATGTGCGGTGGCGGCAACAGCTTCTCGTCCGCCCAGCCCATCGCCCAGCACAGTTCCCACAGCCCTGCGAACAAACTGATCGAGAGGAAGGCCCACCAGATCTTGGCCAGCCAGTCGAGCCCCGCCATCGAGGCCAGCAGGCGCGATGCCGCCGCCGGGCGGGATGCTCCGGCGGCGGCGCCCGGTTCGCTGTCGCGAGTGACGACAGCCATCAGGCAGACTTGTACTTGAGCTTGCCGTAGAGGTCGGGATTCTCCTTGATCACCGCCTCGAGCATGGTCCAGTCGATGGCGTCGCGGCCGGGCTTCTTCTTGATGTAGCCCATCTCCATGACGGTGTCGGTGCGCTGCAGGATGAAGTCGGTCTGGCTGCGCGCGTCGACCACCGCGGGCTGCTTGCCCTGGGCGATCTTCGCGTTGTCCATCGATGTCTTGTAGTACTTGCCGACCAGCTCCTTCAGCACCGCTTCGGTCTGGGTCTCGGCGTCGTACTGGGCCTGCATCATGCTCTTGATGATCGCCTTCAGCCCTTCGGGGTTGTCCTTGATCAGGCTCGACCGCGCCGCCAGCACGCAATCGGTGTAGCCCTTGCCGTAGAGATCGACGCCGTCGGTCAGCATGACCGCACCCTTGACGTCGGCCACGAGCGCTGAGGCGTAGGGTTCGATCGTGCAGATCCAGTCGATGGCACCGGCCTTGAAGGCCTCGACCGCTTCGGGCGTGTTGCCCATGTAACGGACCTTGACGTCCTTGAACGCGATCTTGTGCTTCTTCAGGTAGTCGTAGGGCATGACTTCCAGCGTATCCATCTGGAAGGTGCCGAGCGTCTTGCCCTTGAGCTTTTCCGGTGTGTCGAGGCCGGGCCTCGCCACGATGGCACAGCCTTCGACGCCGCCGCCCGCCACGATCTTGACGGGTGCGCCCTTGTCATGGAGCGCCATGAAACTGGTATAGGGCATCAGGCCGATGTCGACCTGGCCCATGCCGAGGAACGTCACCATCTCGGCCGAGGTCGGCGTGTTGATGAAGATCAGCTCGGTGCCCGCCGCCTTGGCGTACTGCCGCGAGTGCGCGAGGAAGAGGTTGAGGTTGCAGAAGCCGCTGCCGTGGGTCGATTTTATTCCCGGCGCGGCATGGGCCGGCCCGCCCATCAGCATACCGGGGCCGGCGGCCATGGTGATGGTGCTGACCGCCGCGGCGCCTTTGAGGAAGCTCCGGCGCGACGGAGCGACCGTCCCGGCGAAGTTCATTGCGGACAATTCTGGGAAATGCATACAGCCGACGCGATCACACATGGGGAGCCTCCTCGGGCAGCGTGGAATGTTGAATTGGGACTGCTGGGTACTGGCGATTCTGCGACTGACAACTCCTTGTCGGTCGCAACTCGGCGCGACCGTCCTCAAAGGTGCCGGCACGCCAACCGAGAAGAATCGCGCTAGCGCGATTCTGCGCTGTTGAATTTGAAGCAAGGGATGTGCCAGCGCGCAAACGCAGCAGCGACGGCATGTATTGGCCGCGCGGCGGCGCGACCTCAGGTCAATTCCTGATCACGTGCGCTATTTTTTGATCAGCGCCCGATGTCGTTGGCGTTCGATGTGCCCGAGATAGAGGCCCGAGCAGATGATCACGCCCGCGCCGACCCAGGTCCAGACGTCGGGAAAGTCGCCGAACACGAGATAGCCCAGTAGTGCGGCGCCGAGCAGCTGCACGTAATTGAAGGGCGCCACGACGGCGGCCGGCGCCTGGCTATAGGCGATGGTCAGGAAATAGTGGCCGACACCCGCCATGATGCCCATGCCGACGAACAGCACCCAGTGCCAGCCGAAGGTGGGCGTCACCCATTCGAACGGCAGCAGCGGCAGGGCCACCGCGGTGCCCACGATGGTTGCCATGGTTGCCGAGGCATCGGGCCGCTCGGCCTGGCCGTAGCGCCTCGAGAAGAGCTGGTAGAGCGAGCTCGCAATCGTGCTGCCGACGATCCACAGCGAATGCCACTCGAAGTGTGCCGAGCCCGGCCGCACTACGATGAGGGCCCCGACGAAGCCCACCACGACGGCTGCCCAGCGCTTTGGACCTACCGGCTCGCCGAGGAACTTCGACGACAGCGCCGTGACGATCAGCGGGCTGGTGAGTGAAATCGAGGCCGCCGACGCCAGCGGCATGTCGACGATGCCGTGGAAGTAGAGGTACGACGACAGGAACAGCAGCAGGCCGCGCACGATCTGGCTCGGCACATTGTGCCATCGGAACAGCGCCATACCGGCCCGAGGCAGGAAGATCGCCAACATGAAGACGAAGGCGAAGACATAGCGACCCCAGATCACCTCGATGACCGGATAGGTCTGGCTCAGCGTCTTGGACATGGCGTTCAGGACGGAGAAGCACAGGACCGAGAATATGATCGAGAGAATGGCCCGCAGAATCCGATCGGTCGGCGGGGGCGCTTTGGCACTCATTGGCGGCAACTTACCGTGCTGGCGCCGTCCAACAAGTGCAGGCACGGACTAAGCGGGCGCCCGCAGCGCATGGGTCGCCCCGGAGGATGGCATTGACCGCGCCACACGTCAGGTGCGCAGTTCCTTCGTGAGTTCCGTGTCGCTCGGCCACAGCAGCAGCGACACGATCATAAGGATGCCGAGGCCGCCGGTGATCCCTGCGAAGCGGTCGACCCCCGGCATGATGCTGTCCGGAGGCGCCAGGCCCTGCACCATCGTGACGATGAAGACGAACGCGAACTGCGTGCCGACATAGGCGATACCATGCCGCCCCATCTGGATATGCATGCCGACCCACACGACGCCGCCGATCATGGCCAGCCACCAGAAGAAAGATTCGATCTGCAGCGCAAGGCAGGCCAGCGCGACGATGCCCCCCAGCAGGCAGCCCATGAAGCGATGGAACGACTTTTCCGCCACGAGGTGGCGGGTCGTGGTGCCGCCGTCGGCGATCAGGGGCGCGGCCATCACGACGGCGATCGTGATCGCCATTTCACCGACGTCCGGCAGGTCGACCATCACCCAGATGATCAGCACCGTCACCACGGAGACGGCGGCGCGAACCCCGTGCAGCACCGACGGCCATTGCGCACCCAACAGGTGCCGCCAGCCCGGCACCGTAGGCGGCGGATCGGCGTGCCAGTCCTGCAGGACGTTGGCCGTCACCATGGCGCACGACACGCCGACCGCCACGTCGAGCGCGCGGTCGCAGGCGATCTTGAACGCCAGGGTCGGATCGTTCAGGCTCATCAGCAGCACGAGGCTGGAAGTGATCGCCATGAAGAGCCAGGCCAGCCCGTGCGGGCTTACCTGCATGGCGATGACTCCGGCCATGGTCGCGCAGCCCAGGAACAGGCACAGCGCAACCTGGTCGTAGGGCAGCCAGCGCGCCATGACGAATCCGAGCGCGGCACCCACGATGGTGCCGCTGAGCCGCAGCACGCCGCGCCGCACCGAGCCCGCACCGGTCGACATCAGGGACATGTAGCCGCTGATTGCCGCCCACCATGGCGCATCGAGCTGCATCAGCAACGACACGCTGGTGGCAAGCATTACCGAGACCGCCGCGACGGCGCCCATGCGGGACTGTGCCGGCCGGCTGCCCATGTCGGTCAGCTCGCGCCAGAATCCGGTCAGCGTCCGGTCGAAAAGGCGTGCGCCTTCCCGGACATCCTCGACGACCGCCCGGCCATAGTGCCCGATCCCCGAACCGCTTCTCACGGGAAGATGACGGTGCGTGCGTCGGCGCCCATGTAGAGCTTGAAGCCCGGCGGCAGGTCCTCGAGCACGATCGTCACCGGGATGCGCCGCTGCAGGCGGATCCAGTCCGTCGTCGGCGCGACATAGGGCAGAAGCTTGTCGACGCCAGGGGTGCGGCTGAAGCCACGGGCGATGCCGGTGATCCTGGCCTTGTGGAAATGCCATGGCGCGCTGTCGAGCCAGACCCAGGCGGTGTCGCCGATCTTGAAGTCGCGGACATAGTATTGCTTGTAGTTGGCCATGATACGCCAGGCATCGGCATCGACGATGCCGATGATCGGTATGTTGATCGTGGCCATGTCGCCCTTGCGGACGGTGAGGTTGGTGATCGGCCCGTTGTTCGGCGCGCGAACCACCGTGCGGTCGAGGTTCCATTGCGCCGACGCCAGCTGCGCCTTGGCCAGCTCCAGCGCCGCCTCGTGGGCGCCGATGTCCGTCTGCGCCTTGGCGATCGCGACCGTGGAGATCGTCATCTCGGCCTGGGACCGACGCAGCTCGTCATTTGCCCGGTCGAGTTCGGCGCGCGGCGCGAATTCGCGCTTGGCGAGATCGGAGAACCGGCTTTGTTCCTGGACGGCATAGGTGTGGCTCGAAGTCGACACCTGCAAGGCCGCCTGGGCCAGCGCCAGCTCCTCCTGCGCGACCTTGAGCTGGGCCGCGGCGCGATCGATCTGGGCTTTCCACTGATTGACCACGAGCTGGAAGGGCACCGGATCGATCGTGAACAGCTTATCGCCGATCCTGATTTCCTGATTGTCGACGACGTGGACTTCGATGATCTGCCCGGTCACCTGGGGCGCCACCGCTACCAGGTCGGAGCGGACATAGGCATCGTCGGTAAAGGCTACGAAAGAGGTGAACACCTCGTAGAGGATGAACAACGCGAGGATCGTGCCGCCGACGGTGATCAGGCGATGCAGCCGGCTGGTCTCCCGCGCCGGCCTCGCTGGCGGCTCGGCCGCCGCAGACCGTGACGCAGGCAGCGCTTCGGGCGGCGCGGGTTCAGGTGTCGCCACGGCCGTTGGCTCGGATGGCCGCGGAGGCGGTGCGGCGGGCGTCGGCGCAGCGGCCATCGACGCGGCGGGAGTAGGCTCGCCGGATGCGATCTCGGTCGGCTTCTGGCCGGGCTGGGTTATGTCGGGTGGCATCGCATGCAGAAAGTACCGCGCCCGGCCCTAGAAGCCCATGCCCTTGAACTTGGCCGCCAGCGCGCTCACCGAGAATGGCTTGCCGAGGAGGTTCACCCCGGCATCGATGACCCCATGGTGGACGATCGCATTGGCCGTATAGCCGGTCGTATAGAGAACCTTGAGGTCGGGCCGCCGCGCCACCGCCGCCCCGGCGAGCTGACGGCCGTTCATGCCGCCGGGCAGACCTACGTCGGTGAACAGAATCTGGATATCGCCATGCTTGTCCAGCAGGCGCAACGCCTGCTCGCCGTCGCCGGCTTCATGCACGGTGCAGCCGCACTCCCGGCAGGCCGCCACGGCAAACTCGCGCACGACCGGATCGTCCTCGACGACCAGCACGACCGGCCCCGCCCCTGCCGCGACGCTGACCATGGCCGCAAGCTCGGGGCTCGTGCCGGCTTCGGCCTGGGTGCGCGGCAGATAGACCTTCACCGTCGAGCCCTGTCCGAGTTCGCTGTAGATCTTCAGATGGCCGCCGATCTGCTTGATGTAGCCGTAGCTCATGCTGAGGCCGAGCCCCGTGCCCTGGCCGCGCTCCTTGGTGGTGAAAAACGGCTCGAAGGCCCGGGCGATCGTCTGCTGGTCCATGCCGGTGCCGGTGTCGGAGACAGCGATCATCACGAACTGGCCGGGCGTGACCTCGGCGTTGGCTGCGGCATAGGCATCGTCGAGACGGGCATTGGCCGTTTCGATCGTCAGCGTTCCGCCGCCCGGCATCGCATCGCGCGCGTTGATCGCCAGATTGAGAACCGCTGCCTCGAGCTGCGCCGAATCGGCGGTGGCGCGCCACAGGCCCCCGCTCAGCACCGTCTCGATCTGTACGGTTTCTCCCAAGGTGCGGCGCAGCAGCTCCGACATGCCGGTAACCAGCCGGTTGGCGTCGACCGCCTCGATCTGCAGCGGCTGCTGGCGCGAGAACGCCAGCAGCCGCTGGGTGAGCGTCGCGGCACGCGCCACGCCGGTCCGGGCGAGATCGAGGAAGCGCACGATCTCGGGCGTCGGCTGCGGCAGGCGGCGGCCAACCAAATCGATCGCGCCTCCGATGCCGGTGAGCAGGTTGTTGAAATCGTGGGCGATGCCGGCCGTCAGCTGGCCGACCGCGGTCATTTTCTGCGACTGGCGCAGGCTCTCCTCCACGGCCGCACGCCGGATCTGTTCCTCGCGCAGCCGTTCGAGCGCTTCTCCCTGACTCGCCGCACGGCGCGAGGCGACCAGCGCCAGGGCGAACAACGCCAGCGTGGCCGGAAGGCCGAACAGCAGATGCGCCGACATGCGGTGGATCCAGGCCTCGCGGACGGAGTCGCTGGCAACCCCCACCGTCACATAGACTGGCAGGTCGGGCAGCTTGCGATAGACGACGGTGCGCGCAACACCGTC
>JABMNB010000204.1 GCA_013205335.1 Rhodospirillales bacterium | reverse complement strand
CGCCAAGCGCGGTGCCGGTGTGAAGAAGTACATCAACCCGAAGGGCATGGCGGTGCTGAAGGCGCTCGACGACACGGCCAAGAAGCACAACTCCAATCCGACGCAGGTGACGCTGGCCTGGTTGATGCAGCGCAAGTCGATCACCGCGCCGATCGTCAGCGCGACCAGCCTGAAGCAGCTCGACGACGTGCTCAACTCGACGACCCTGGAAATCGATCCAGAGTCGATCGCCGCCCTCGACAAGGCCAGCGCCGCAGCCTGAGAAGGGAGAGACCGATGCTCGTCTTTCGTCAACTCTTCGATCCGACCTCGTCGACCTATACCTACCTGCTCGGCTGCAGCGTCTCGAAAGAGGCAGTGCTGATTGACCCGGTGTTCGAACAGGTGCGGCGCGATGCGGCCCTGATCGGCGAACTCGGCCTCACGCTCGCCTGGACGCTCGACACGCATGTCCATGCCGACCATGTCACCGGCGCCTGGCTGCTGAAACAGCGGCTGGGCAGCCGCATCGCGCTGTCGGCGGCGTCGGGCGCGGCGGGCGCCGACCGGCTGCTGCAGGACGGCGACCGGATCGAGTTCGGCCGCCGTTCCCTCGAGGTCCGCGTCACGCCGGGCCACACCTCGGGCTGCGTTACCTACGTGCTCGACGACGAAAGCATGGCCTTCACCGGCGACTGTCTCCTGATCCGTGGCTCCGGTCGCACCGACTTCCAGCAGGGCGATCCGCGTGCGCTTTACCGCTCCGTGCGCTCGCGTATCTTCGCGCTGCCGGAGAGCTGCCTGCTCTATCCCGCGCACGATTATCGCGGCCTCACGGTGAGCAGTGTGATCGAGGAGAAGAAGTTCAATCCGCGGTTGGGCGGCGAGGTCGGCGAGAGCGACTATGTCGGCTATATGAAGAACCTCGACCTGCCGCACCCGAAAAAGATCGACGAGGCCGTGCCCGCCAACCTTCGTTGCGGCCAGCCAGGCAATGGGGCCGGACTACCGGCCGAGCCTGATTGGGCACCGCTGCGCTTCACCTTCGGCGGTGTCTGGGAGGTCGAGCCGCACTGGCTCGAGGAGAACCTCGCCAAGGTGCAGGTCGTCGACGTGCGCGAACCTGCAGAGTTCTCGGGTCCACTCGGTCATATCCGGGGCGCGATGCTCGTCCCCCTGGGCGAGCTGGCGGCGCGCGCGAAAGAAATGCCGAAGGACAAGCCGGTCGTCGCCGTCTGTCGCGCCGGCAGCCGCTCGGCGCATGCCACCGCGATCCTGCAGAAAGCGGGCGTCGCCGACGTCGCCAACCTGCCGGGCGGCATGTTGCGTTGGCGCGCCGAAGGCCGCGCCGTCGAGGGTGGGTCGGCTTAGAATCGGTAGAGCTGCGACGGCGTGTCGACGAGGATCGTCCGCCGCGTCGTCTCGTTCGACACCCACTCCTCGAACGTCTTCAGCGTGATCGGATAGGTCGTGACGCGGTTGAGGTCGGTGTCGGTGTGCGGCCAGTCGCTGCCCCACATCAGGCGCTCGGGGCCGAAGGCGTCGAGCAGCATCGGTGCCGCCATCCGGGCGCGTTCCGGGCCGACACGATAGGCGCCGCACATCACGACGAAGACGCGGCCGGTTTTCGCGCTCTCCAGCAGGACCTTGAAGCCGGGATCGCGCGCCGGTCCCAGCGTGCGGTCGAACATGCCGTAGTGCGGGATCACCACCCTGTGGCCGCCGTCGAGCAGGAACGGCAGCGTGTCGGCCAGGCGCTTGCTCTCGACATAGAGATGGATTGGCCAGTCGCGCTTCAGTGCCTCGCCCAGCATGTCGCCATAGGCCGACCATTGCGGCGTCGGCAGGCCCAGGATCGGGAAGCGCAAGCCCCGCACGCCGAGCCTCGCCATCTCGTCCCAGTCTTCGGGGGACGTCTCGACCGAAGGCGATATCCACGGCACGCCGCGGAAGCGCTGCGGCTCGGCCTTCAGGGCGCCGAACAGATAGCTATTGTCGTAGCCCAGGAACGACGGCTGCAGCAGCACCGCGCGGCCGATGCCGTTGGTATCGGCCAGAGCCAGCAGCGTCTGCCACGACGCGTCGTAGTTCGGTGCATAGCGCGCATCGACGGCGAGCTTCAGCCCGCGAACGAAAGCGTGCGTGTGGGCATCGACCCGGAGCGAGGGTGCCGCGTTTGCGGAGCGTGCCGCGGCTGCTCCCAGCGCCATCGCCCCGAGGGCACGGCGCGTGATCGTCACGGCGGCAGCGTCGCATCCCGCGACGTTTCGCGGAAGGTGAGGAGGGTGGCGATCGAGATGGCGGCGGCTGCCATGAACAGCCAGGCCGGGCTCAGGTCCATCTCCGTGCGGGCGACGAGCCAGGCCGCCGTGAGCGGCGTCAGGCCACCGATGACACCGAAGGCGATGTTGTAGCCCAGCGACACGGCCGTGCAGCGGACGCGGCCCGCCACGGCCTCGGTCAGGAGGGACGGGATGACGCCGAGGCCGATTGCGGCGGGAACGACCAGGGCCAGCTGTCCCAGCAGGATCAGCGCCGGGTCGGGATGGTGCATCAGCCAGAGGCACGGCACGGCGCCGACGAAGCCCAGGACCATCGCCGTCAGCATGAGCGGGCGCCGGCCCACGCGGTCGGACAGCCAGCCGGACAGGAGCATCACCGGCAGCAGGAAGAGCATGCTGACCGTGTTGATCTCGAGCGCGCGCGCCGGCGCTATGCCGTCGACGGTCTGCAGCCAGGTCACGACGTAGAGGAACATCAGGTAGAAGCCGACGGCATTGAAGATCGTGATGCCCGCCACACGCATCACGTCGCGACCATGGTGACGGAATGTCTCGATCAACGGCGAACCGTGGTCCGACCGGGCCGGCGGGTCCTCGACGATCACCCGGCGGATCCACCAGCCGACAACGCCCAGCAGCAGGCCGAGCAGGAACGGCACGCGCCAGCCCCAGGTGGCGAGCGCGTCGGCCGGCAGGAGGGCGGCGAAGGCGGCGCCAACCGCCGACCCCAGGAGGAAACCGCCGGTGGCGGCCAGCGAGCAGAAGCTGCCGACGAGGCCGCGACGACCGGGCGGCGCCCGTTCGACCAGGAAGACCATCGATGTCGTTGCCTCGCCGCCGACCGACAGGCCCTGGATCATGCGCAGGAACGTCAACAGGATCGGTGCGGCCATGCCCAGGGTGTCGTAGCCGGGCAGCAGGCCCACCAGGAAAGTCGGGACCGCCATCGCGGCGATCGAGAAAGTGAGGGCGGCGCGGCGCCCATAGCGGTCGCCGATATGGCCGACCGCCATGCCGCCCAGCGGCCGCATCAAATAGCCCAGCGCGAAGATACCGAAGGCTGCCAGCACTTGCGCCACCGGACTCTGCGCCGGGAAGAACACGCGGCCGATGGTGGCGGCGAAATAGCCGTAGATCGCGAAGTCGTACCATTCGAGCAGGTTGCCGATGGTGCCGGCCGCAAGGATGCGGCGAGTGCTGGTGGGGGTCATCTTCCGCGACTATGCCATGAGAGGGCAGGCGGGCATTACTTCGGACTTTCGGCAGGCCGGTCGTCGGGCATGCCCGTTCTGTCGCGGAACGAGGCCGTCGCGACCAGGGAAATCGCCGCCGCCCCCATGATGAGGAAGGCGGGGCTGAGGTCGTTCCCCGTTCGGTGGATCAGCCAGGTCGCCGCGAGCGGCGCGAGCCCACCCAGGATACCTGCCGGAAGATTAAAGCCGAGTGCCACCGCCGTGCAGCGGATCGGGGCGGGCGTCGCTTCCACCATGAAGGCCGGTTCGATGCCGAATACGATGCCGATGATCAGAACGAAGCCCAGTTCGCCGGCGAGGACCAGGATGGGATCGGCGTGGTGCATGAGCCAGAACAGAGGGAACGCGCCCACCAGGGCCGCCGCCATCCCGCCGAGGAGCAGCTTCCGCCGGCCGATCCGGTCGCTCAACCAGCCTGCGGAAAGGTAGATCGGGAGAGCCGCAGCCATCGCGATCGAACTGAAGCCTAGGGCGCGCACCGGCGAGACACCATCGACGACCTGCAGCCAGCTCACCAGGTAGAGGAAGATGACGAAAAACGTCACGGTGCCCAGCGAGCCCATGCACGCCAGGCGCGCCACCAGCCAGAGATGGTGGTTGAACACCTCCCGCACGGGGGTCGCCACAATCCCGGCGTCCCGGGGCGGCTCGGGCACGCCCCGGCGCAGCCAGAGGCCCATCAACCCGACCGGAAGGCCGAGCAGGAACGGCAGCCTCCAGCCCCAGTCCTGCAGAACATCCGGCGGCATCACGGCAGTGAGGAGCGCACCGGATACAGATCCGAGGAGGAGTCCGGCCGCGTTGCCGCCGGTCGCCATTGCGCCGGCCAGGCCACGCTTGCGCGCGCCCGCATGCTCGATCATGAAGATGAAGGCGGTCGGGCACTCGCCGCCGAGCGACAGGCCCTGCACCATGCGCAGAGCCGTCAGGAGCAGGGGCGCCGCCATTCCCAGGGTCTCGTAGCCGGGCAGGATACCGACGAGGAAGGTCGAGAAGGCCATCGCCGTCATCGAGACGGTGAGCGCGGCGCGCTGGCCGTAGCGGTCGCCGATGCTGCCCGACAGGAGGCTCCCCAGCGGCCGCATCAGGCAACCGATCGCGAAGACGCCGAAGGTGGAAAGCAACTGCGCCAGCGGATCCTGGTGCGGGAAGAAGGTCTGGCCGATGGTGATCGCGAAATAGCCGTAGATCGCGAAATCGAACCATTCGAGGACATTGCCGATGGCCCCGGCGCCGACGATGCGGCTCTTCTCGGAAAACATTGCTGGCGCCTTGTCGATCTGTGTCAGTTGCCCTTCTTCTCGATGTTCCAGAACACCGGAACGGGACTTGTGACCACTCCGCTCAGCCGGTCCGAGCGCGTCGCGGTCGGCAGCGTGTACTGGCCGAGCGGAACGTGCGTGCCGTAGGTTATGGCGCGCGCCTGCAGCTCGGCCGCGATCTTCTTGCGGCTCTCGAGATCGGGTGCCCGCGCGAAGGCGTCGCGCAGCCGCTCGACCTCGGCGTCGCACGGCCAGCCGAAATTGGCCTTGTCGCACGAGGCGGTGAGCATGCTGTTGGTCAGAGGATTCATCATGTCGACCGACAGCCAGGCGGTCATGAAGCCGTTCCAGCCGCCATCCTGCGGCGGCGTCTTGCGCAGGCGGCGCGCGACGATGGCCTGGAAGTCGAGTGGCACCATCTGCACCTTGAAGCCACCCTTCTCGAGCAGGTCCTTGGCGATCGGTCCGGCGTTGGTCAGCACGGCGATGTCGGTGGTGTGCAGCATCACGATCGGCGTGCCGTCGTAGCCCGCCTCCTTCAGCAGCTCCTTCGACTTGGCAAAGTTGCCGCGCACCAGCCCGTCCATGCCGGCATTGGATTCGAGCGGCGTGCCGCAGACGAACATGGCGTCGCAGGTCTGGTAATACTTGTCGTCGCCGATCACGCCCTGCAGGAAGTCCTTCTGGTCGAAGGCGTACATCGCGGCGCGCCGCACCTTCTCGTTGTCGAACGGCGGGACCACGGTGTTCCAGCGGAAGACGTACTGCGCACCGATCTTGTTGTAGACCTCGAGCCTGATGTTCTTGTCGGCCAGCAGCAGCGACTTCAGGTCGTGCGGCGGCGCTTCGATATAGTCGATCTCGCCGGCCAGCAGGGCGTTCACCGCGGTCTGGTGGTCGGGGATGGCAAGCCACTCGACCCGATCGACCTTCGCGACCTTGCCGCCGGCCAGGCCGGAGGCGGGCTCGGTGCGCGGCTTGTAGTCGGGGTTCTTCACGTAAACAGTCTTGTCGCCGGGCTTCCACTCGTCGGCCTTGAAGATGAAGGGGCCGGAGCCGATGAACTCGGATATCTGCTTGGCGGGATCGGTGACGGCGATGGGGTTGGGCATCATCAGAGGGGTCG
>JABMNB010000203.1 GCA_013205335.1 Rhodospirillales bacterium | reverse complement strand
GAGGCTCCCGCCCGCACCGCCATGCTGACGGCGGTGCGCGAACTGCTGCGCGCGCACGACGACCGGCTCACGCTCGCCAACGATGTCACCGCGCCCATCAAGTAGTTCGCCATCCTGGTATTCGGCGCGCTTACCCAGATCGCGCTGCTGCTCGTGCATGTCGACAACCGCCGCGCCATGCGCGTGACCGTCGGCCTGTTCACGATCGCCTTCAGCTTCTGCCTCGTGGTCGTGGCGATCTTCGATGCGCCGTTCGACATCGTTCTGGCCGGCGAGCCCGGAACGACCCTCAAGGAAGCTCTCTCCGGCCTCTAGGCCGCCAGGACGCAGCGCACGGCGTGAGCTGCCTCGACTTCTCGCAGCGAAGGCACCGCCGCCGTGCAATCGGGACGCACGAACTTGCAGCGGGCTGCGAAGCTGCAGCCATCGGGCACGGCAGCGAGATCGGGCGGAGCACCCGGGATGGATTCGAGGCGCTGGCCGCGCATGCCGTCGTGAACGGTCGAGGCCAGCAGGCCGCGGCTGTAGGGGTGCTGCGGCGCGTCGACCATGCGCTCGACCGGCGCCATTTCGACCAGCTTGCCGGCATACATGACGCCGATCCGGTCGGAGACCTCGACGGCCACGCCGATATCGTGGGTGACGAAGATGACGCCGAGGTTGAACTCGCGCTGCAACTCGCGAATCAGCAACAGGACCTGGATCTGCACGGTGGCGTCGAGCGCCGTGGTCGGTTCGTCAGCCAGCAGGAGCGTCGGATTGCACGACAGCGCCAGCGCGATCATGGCCCGCTGGCGCATGCCGCCCGACATCTCGTGCGGATAGGCTTTCAGGCGCTGAGCCGGGGAGGGAATGCGCACCATCTCCAGCAGGTCCTTCGCCCGCTTCCAGGCCTCGGCGTGGCTCTTGCCGGTGTGGCGGCGCACCGTCTCGGCGATCTGCTGGCCGATGGTGAAGACCGGATCGAATGCGGTCGCCGGCTCCTGGAAGATCATCGCGACGCGCTGGCCGCGCAGATCGGACAGCGCCTTGGGCGCCATGTCGAGGATTTCGTCGCCCTCGAGCTTGATGCTGCCCGACCAGCGGGTGCGATGCTCGGGATGCAGTCGCAGGATCGAGCGGAGCGTGACGCTCTTGCCCGAGCCGGATTCGCCCAGGATGCCGAGCGTCTCGCCGCGCGCGAGGTCGAAGCTTACGCCGTTGACGGCATGCACCGTGCGATCGGGCGTGACGAAGGTGACGTGGAGGTCGCGGACCTGAAGCATGTTCGTCATGCGGCCATCGCCTTTGAATGCCCCGAACCCGCCACGCGCATGTGGCAGGCCACGGCCTGGAACTTGGTCTCCGCCAGCGGCGGCTCGACGCGGGCACAAACGTCTTCCGCGAACGGGCAGCGCGTGCGGAACCGGCAGCCCGAAGGCGGGTCGATGGGGTTGGGCGGATCGCCCTGGATCGGCGCCTCGTGGGTCCGCTTGCGCGGATCCATCGACGGCCGCGCCGACAGGAGCGCGCGGGTATAGGGATGCTGCGGATTGCCGTAGATCGCCTCGACCGGGCCCAGCTCGACGATCTTGCCGAGATACATGACCAGCACGCGGTCGCTGAGGTACTGCACGACGTTGAGGTCGTGGCTGATGAAAACGTAGGTGAGGTCGAGCTCCGTCTTGAGGTCGACCAGCATGTTCAGGACCTGCGCCTCGACCGACTTGTCGAGCGCCGACACCGCCTCGTCGAGGATGATCAGTCGGGGCCGCAGCGCGAGCGCCCGCGCGATGTTCACGCGCTGTCGCTGGCCGCCCGACAGTTCGTGCGGATAGCGGGTGGAATAGCTCGCCGGGTCGAGGCCGACCTTGCTCAGGAGGTCGCGCACGCGCTCGCGTGCTTCGGCCGCCGGCAGCCCGTGCGCCCGGGGCGCGAAGGCCAGCGTCTCGGCGATCGTCAGACGCGGATTGAGCGAGGCGTAGGAATCCTGGAACACCATCTGCACTTGCCGGCGCAGCTCGTTGACGGTGATGCCGTGCGGTTCGTCGACCGGATCGCCGTCCAGCACCATCGTGCCCCTGTCGGGCTTGATCAGGCGGATCAGCAGCCGTGCCACCGTCGACTTGCCGCAACCCGACTCGCCCACAACGCCCAGCGTTTCGCCCTTGGCGACCGAGAGGGTGCCCGGCCAGGCGAACACCGTTTCGATCAGGATCGAGCCACCGATCAGATTGCCGGCCTGCAGGCCCATGACGGCCAGGCAGGTCGGAGCGGCATTCTTGAGAACATGGAAGAGGAT
>JABMNB010000202.1 GCA_013205335.1 Rhodospirillales bacterium | reverse complement strand
GGTCGGGGTCGCTCGAACGGCAAACCGCATCGGCGTGAACGACCAGCCGCCAGGGACCCGGCGACAGCGGCGGCCGGTTACCGTCGTAAGGCGGTTCGGCGTCAGGCGGTTCGGCGTCGTGCCAGGGCCTTCGCCAGGACCGCGCGCAGCACATCCGGTTTAACCGGCTTGCTGACATAGCCGTCGCCGCCGGCCGCGAGGAAGCGCTCCTCGTCGCCTGCCATAGCACTGGCCGTCACGAACACGATCGGCACCCGACTCCGTGGCCCCTCCGACGTGCGGATCAGCCGCGTCGCTTCGAGGCCGTCGAGACGAGGCATCTGCACATCCATCAGAACGGCGTCGTAGTCGTTGGCCTGCACGGCGGCCACGGCTTCGTTGCCGTCACCGACGAGATCGCACGTGTGGCCGTCTCGCGTCAGGAGCGCGTCGAGGAGCATCTGCATGGTCGGGGCATCGTCGGCCACGAGAACGCGCAGCGCTCCGACCGGGCAATCGGCGGCCGGTCCGGGTGCCGCGGGGACGCTGTCGACGACTCGTCGGCAGGGCAGGTCGACCGTGAAGCGCGAGCCGCGGCCGGGAGACGACTCGACTGAGATGCTGCCGCCCATCAGCGTGACCAGCTGGCGGCAGATCGGCAGGCCGAGGCCCGTGCCGCCGAAGCGGCGGGCGATGCTCTCGTCGGCCTGCACGAAACTCTCGAAGACCCGCTGCTGCATTTCGGGCGCCATGCCGATGCCGGTATCGGCCACGGTGAGACGAAGCCGGTGTCCTGCATCGGCCGTCCGGACATCGACGGAAACCGAGCCTTGCGAGGTGAACTTCACGGCGTTGGCGAGCAGATTGAGAATCACCTGCCGCAAGCGGCCCTCGTCGCCCAGTATCTGCCGCGGCAGATCGTCGGCGAGCTGCACTTCCAGGCGATTGCCACGTTCCTCTGCCGCTGCCGCCACGAGCGGTATCGTCGACTCGACGAGGGCGCGCAGGGAAAAGGGAGCTGTTGCGACGGCGAGCCGGCCTTTCTCCAGTTGCGCGAAATCCAGAATGTCGTTGACGATCGTCAGCAGATGCTTCGCCGAGTGCTCGGCCGTGTCGAGGTATTTGCGAACGACGGAATCGGTCGTGCCCGGCCTCGCCAGGTCCAGCATGCCGAGGATTCCCGCCAGGGGCGTTCTCACTTCATGGCTCATATTGGCGAGGAACAGCGACTTTGCCCGATCGGACGCCGTTGCAGCATCCCGGGCCAGTGCCAACTCGGTGACCCGCTCCTCGATGTCGGCCGCCATGCGCGACATGGCGGAGGCGAGAATTGTCAATTCGCTGCTTCTGGCGCTGGTCTGCGGCCGCACGGAGTAGTTGCCCTGGCCGATCGCCTCCGCCGCCTGCACAAGCTGGCCCAACGGGTGAGTTATCTGGCGCTGCGCCATTACGAAGGCCGTCATGAAGGCCGCAATCGCCAGGCTGGATATCGCGATGACGCGCGTCATCAACTCGCGACGGATAAGGTCGATGGCCGCCAGCGAGAAGGCAAACCGGGCGTGGCCCAGCCGATGCCCGCCGAACGAGAGCGCAGCCTCGAACAGCTGCAGGACGGTGCCGTCGGCCTGAGGCAATGCCAGTCCCTGCAAGGGCACGAGGGGGCCGCCACAGTCCGAGATCGGCCCGGCGGCCGCGATCACGGTGCCCCGGCTGTCGCACAGGAGAAGCGCCTCGAAGCTGCCGGCCCGCACGCTTTCCGCCACGGCGTCGGCAACGCTGGCATAGTCCCGTTCGGTCAGCGGTGCCGCGAACATGGCATTGAGCAGCTGACCGTCAGTGCGCGCACGGGCGTGAAGTTCGATCAGCAGCGCCTCGCGCATCTGAATCGACTGGGTGTAGGTCAGGGCGATGGCCGTGCCGGTGATGGCGATCAGACCGAGCGCCAGCAGGCGCACGCGGAAGGAGTTGCGCCAGCGCCGCCCCCGCACCGTCGCACGTGCGATCCAGCCCCTCAGCGGAAGCATGAACCGGCACCGGCGGGCAAATGTGCGATCAACGCAGCTGCTCGCGTGTTTCGCTCGCTACCGCATCGATCGTCTCGAGGTCCCGTGCCGGCACGGGGCGAATGGCGCGGACGCCGGTCAGGGCCGTGAACTCCCGACCGAGATCCGTCGCCGGGAACGCCATCAGGGCCGCCGTGAGCGCAGCAACCCTTTCCGCCGACATGGCGCGTCCCTGCAGCAGCAGGAAGTTCGGCAGCTTGGCGAATTCATCCATCACCGACAGGCGTTCGGCGATCTCAGTGCGGAATCCGGTGC
>JABMNB010000201.1 GCA_013205335.1 Rhodospirillales bacterium | reverse complement strand
CGAATGCGGCGGATTATCGGGCTTCCGCCATCGAGCTGCTGGCCCATGGCTTCTAGACGCTTGACGGTTTCCGGCTTCAGCCCGCCGTAGGCCAGCTCCTGAATCCGGTACGCGAGCCGGCTTTCGAGGAAACGGCGGTTGTAGGGCGGCGGCGGCGCGTCGAAGAGTTGTTGCCATTGCAGTTTCAATTCACGGGTGGGCATCCCCTTCAAAGCCGCCACCCGTGCCAATACGCTGTCGTTCATCATCATGCCTTCTTCCCCTCCTGGGCGTTTGCATGACCGCTTCGGTGGGGCGGTAAGTCGACGAAACTGTCTCCGTCGTCGGCAGATAAAGGACTGGCTTCGCGCGCGTGAAGCCGGATCAGCCCGCGGGCCAGGATCTGGCCAAGTTCGGCCAGGCGTTCGTCGGGGGTCATCATCTCTGGCTTCAGTGGGGTCATGATCAATCGCCGTGGTGGCGAAGGAACATGATCGCGCTTCATCCGGGAGAAAATGCGAATCTACTGCCGAGTGAAATGGTGCGGCGAAGAAAGTAGCGGAGTGAAAAGTCCGACGCGCTCCAGGTGCCTGGTTAGTGCCGTGAGCCGGAGGCAGCTTCGAGTTTGACCCTGAACGACAGGAAGCGATCAAACAGCGGCGTCTTTCGATAGAAGTGTGACGCCTCAAAGCTGCGACCGGGAATTGTTTCCCGGCGGTATTCAAGGAGACCAAACCACCATAGCGGTCGCAAGACCCTTGCTTCCATCGCCATGGTCCCAGAGTCCCATTGTGCCTCCAGAACTCCATTGATCGGGATCGTACACATCCGGGTCAGCCGCTGGCTCGACTGCCAATCATTCGTGGAAACCGACAACGACCAGAGCAGAACGCCGATGTCGCCTTGCGGCCATCCTTCATGCAGGCCCCGCCCGAGATAGTTGAGGTCAATGCCCCACATGACGATGTGGAACAGGAGGGCCTGCAGGGCCTGCCGACCGGGATCCTCAAGAACCTGCCGTCCTACAGGCGTGATCTTCAGGTGGCCCTTGTATTGCCGTACCAATCGAATTGATTCGGCGACGTGGCGGACAAAGTACAGCGGCAGAAAGTCCGGTTCGTTGATCACCCTGTGAAACCGGAAGGCATCTGCCTTGTCGAACCCCGGCCAGGTGAAGAGATCGATCATCTCGGCCACAACGCCGCGGGTGAGATTGCCGGTTGTCGTCAGCTTCAGTCCGGACCCGGCGGCCGCTGCGTGAAGAAGGATCAATGTGTTCCGGGCAACGGCTGATTGCCCGATTTCATCGGGCGAGAAGTCGCGGGCGAGCGTGATCACGCTCGCCCTGGTCGACGGTGGCTGTCGAAGCGCCTCGACGCTGTCTTGATCCAGCAAAGCCCAGGCGGGCACGATCCCGCCAAGCCAGTTATTGACGGAAGGGTTCTGCAGCATGCCGGGCGCTACCACGGTGTTGTCCTCATGGCGACAGGACCCGAGAGCCGACTGAAGATGGGGCCAGCCATTCGTTCAACTTCGACCAGCGCCGGCGCCCGGAGACGTTCTTCACTGCGATGGCGACAGCCTTCTTCTGTCCGACCAACACGACCAGTCGCTTGCCGCGAGTGACGCCGGTGTAGAGCAGGTTTCGCTGCAACATGGCGTAATGCTGGGTGAGGACGGGGATCACCACCGCAGGGTATTCGGAGCCCTGACTCTTGTGAATGGTCGCAGCGTAGGCCGGCACCAGCGTGTCCAGCTCGCCAAAGCCGTAGGTGACGGCGCGGCCGTCGAAGCTGGCAATCAGTTCGCCGGCATCCGGATCGACATCGTCGACGTAGCCGATGTCGCCGTTATAGACCTCCTTGTCGTAGTCGTTCTCGATCTGCATGACCTTGTCGCCGGGCGCAAAGGTCCAGCCGAAGCGCTCGACCTTTCGTTCGCCGGCGGGGTTCAAGGCCTTCTGCAGTTCGATGTTGAGCGAGCGGGCGCCGACACCGCCGCGGTTCATCGGGCACAGCACCTGGATGTCGCGGATGGGATCGAGGCCGAAGCGCGCCGGGATTCGGGTTTTTACCAGTTCGACGATCCGCGGCACGGCGGTTTCGGGATCGTCGGCCTG
>JABMNB010000200.1 GCA_013205335.1 Rhodospirillales bacterium | reverse complement strand
CGGGAAATCTCGCAAAGCGGCACGTCCAGTCCGAGGTGACGGCCGAGAGCGGACAGGCGAGCAGGATCGTCGAGGACGAAAAAGGGGCGGGCGCCGGTGCGCCGCGACAGCCAGGCCTTGAGACTGAGTTCGGCGCCGACACCGGCCGGCTCGCCCATCGTCACGGCGAGCGGCGCGGCCGTCGTCATGGCCTGCTCGTCATATCCACCATGTCACGACTTGATGTCGATCGTGGCTTGCCGCCGGAGATCGCGCATGTAGCGACGCCCCGCCGAATCGAGCTTCTGGATCAGCAGCTGCTGCTGGATGGCGTCGCGTGTCGGCAGGCCGTCGCCGCCGGCCTTGCTGCAAAGGGCGACGACCTGCAGCCCTTCGGCGACACGGAAGGGGCCGGCCGTGCCGCCGATCGGTAGGCGCGGTAACTGCTCGTACATCTGCTGGTTGCCCGCGAGGTCGCCAACCCGGACGGCGGTGAGATCGCCCGAGGTGCTGCCCTTCGTCTGGCGGGCCTGGACGTGAAGGTCATTGCACTGACGAACGCCGCTCATGGCCTTCTGAGCGTCCGCCGTCGCGCGGTTTGTTTCTTCCGGCGAGGCGTTCGGTGGCAGGGAGAGAGTCATCTGGACCAGATTGAGCTTCACGTCGTCGGGCCGTGCCGCGGCAAAAGCCCTGCGGTCGACGACATAGAGGATGTGCCAGCCGGCGCCCGAACGGATGGGCTCGGAATAAGTGCGCGGCTGTGTCCGCTCGATGGCGGCATCCAGCGAGGGATCGAGTGCGCCGGGCAGAACCCAGCCCAGATCTCCGCCCGCGGCGGCCGAAGCGCCTTGGGAGAACTGCTGCGCAACGGCTCCGAAGGGCGCGCCGCGGCGGAGCTGCTCAGTGATGCGGTCGGCACTACGCTTGCCCTCATCCACAGAATCGGCACGATCGACCGGCACGAAAATCTCCGCGACGCGGGTCTCGGTCTTGCCGACGTTCGTCCGCATGCGGCTAAGCGCGTCGTCGACTTCCGCCTCGGACACATCCACCTGGGAGCGAACCTTCCGCCGGATGATCTTGCTCCAGGCGATCTGCGCCTCGATCTGCTGCGTTGCAATATCGGGGGCGACGCCCACGCTCTGGAGATACTGCTTGAACTGGCCCTGCGACAGGCCGGCAGCGCGTTCGATCTCGGCGTAGCGGCTCGCAACCTCGGAGTCCGACGGTTTGACGCCCAGCTTCTTGGCATCCTGAACCTGCAGCCGCTCGTCGATCATTTGCCGCAGCATCTGCGGCGCCATGCGCTGGCGCAGATCCGGACTGTCCTGCAGGCCCGACGTGCGGATCGCGAACAGCACCCGTTGCGACAGGTCGAAGTCGGTAATGGCGTCGTCGTTGACGCGGGCCACGACGCGCAAGCCTTGGCTGGGCGCGGTCTGGGCTGCCGCGCCTTGTGTCGTCGGCCTTTGGGCGGACGCAGCGGCGGGCAGCAACATGATCGTGAGGACGACGAGGGCGCGGAGGAGGGGCGCGAACATTTCACCGGCGGAGCGTGAGAGGGACAGCTATTATATTTCCGCAGCACCAAAGCTGCAACGTAAGCCACTAGGGACAGAAAGTGGCAACACACAGGCAAGCTTGACGCTTGACGGCGGGTACGTTAGCCGAACTCGGCAAGGTTGGGGGCAAACAGTTCAGGCATGACGACGGCCCGCCGTTCGATCAGCGTCGCAAGCGCCTGGGGACGGGTTTGCTCGGGCGTAGGCTATCATTTCGACAATATGGGGCGCTGGCTGATTGTGCGGGCGCCCTCGATCGGCGCTGCCTATGCTGCAATACTGGCTCCCGGTGCGCCGCGGCTCGAGCCGCGGCCCGGCTGGCGGTTCGCCGAGGAATATTACGACCAGCGGCGGTGGCTTGCCTGCCGGCGAGGCGCGCTGTGGGAAGCAGCCCGTGAAAAAGACCTGGCGGTGCCTCTCACCGTGCGCTGGCACGGCGGCACCACGGTGGACGTCACCCTGGGGAATGACAACAGCCTCTGTCTTTATGTCTGCGGCTCCTTCGAGCCCAACGAATTCGCCTTCGTCGATCGCGTGCTGAAGCCCGGAATGGTGTTCATCGACGTCGGCGCCAACGACGGCTACTACACGCTTTTCGCCGCCCGCCGCGTCGGCCCGACCGGCAAGGTGATCGCCGTCGAACCGAGCTCGCGCGAACGCGCACACCTGCAGCGCAATCTCGGCCGCAACGGCCTCGAGAACGTTCAGGTGGTTGCCGCGGCGCTCGGCGCCGAGGCGGGTTTCGTCGACCTGCATCTCGCGCACGGCGTCCATGCCGGCCATAACACGCTGGGCGATTTTGCGCATGACGACGTGGTGCGCGCGAGCTCGGAGCGCGTCCCGCTCGAGACGCTCGACGCGGTGGTCGCCAGGCAGGGGTTGTCCCGGGTCGACATGGTCAAGATCGATGTCGAGGGCGGCGAAGCCGGTGTGGTCGCAGGCGCGCAGAAAGTCCTGACGACATCGAGGCCCGTGCTTTTGATGGAACTCAACGAGCGGGCGTTGCACGCG
>JABMNB010000199.1 GCA_013205335.1 Rhodospirillales bacterium | reverse complement strand
TGGCCCAGCGTCGCGCTGCGGAGTGCCACCGGCAAGCCGTTGTCGAGATCGGCGATGTTCATCGTGCCCGGATCGACGAACGACAGGTTGTTCGGCAGGTTGCCGTAGGCGTCGGCACCGTCCTGGATCACGAAGAACCCGATCTTCTCGTTGGCGTCGGGCGTGCCGAGGCTGACGCTCGCCGAGCCGGCGATCAGCGTGTTGCTGAAGAGGATCCGGACGTCGGAGATCGTGCCGTCCGCCGCGACCATGTAGGTGCCGAGCGTGTTCTTGAACTCGGAGACGGCCGACTTCATGTCCAGGGTGAACTGGACCAGGCCGTCGCCCGTCAGGAATTCCTCGCTGGCGATGCCGTTGATCAGGGCCGGGTTGACCCGCACGCCTTCCGACAGCGTCGGCAGGTACCTTTCGAAGGTGATGGTCGTATGGGCATCTGCGCCGGTACCACGCACCACCGTCAGGAAGTCGCCGGCCGCGAAGCTGCCCTCGAGGTCGAAGGTCGATCCGCCCGCGCTGAGCGTCGCCCCATCGGCCGTCCTGGTGACGATGAGGTTGGACCGGCCGACGAGCGACCCGCTGATCTCCAGCTCATCGGTGAGACCGAAGCCGGAGATACTGTCGCCGGCCAGGTTGGGCAAGCTGTCGCGCATCACGTCCGCACCGCCGCCGAGATCTATCAGGTCGGCGCCCGCGCCGCCGCTCACCGTATCGTCACCGTCGCCGCCCATCAGATTGTCGATGGCCTGCGTACCGGTGACGCTGTCGTTGGCAGCAGTACCCGGACCCGAGGCGTTGAAGACGCCATCGGCCCGGGTGTTCAGGTTCTCGATGCGGATATCCAGTGCCTGAGCCGTGTCGGCGACGTCGAAGGCCCTGTCGGGTGTGCCGTACCGGCCCTGCATGTAGGCCTCGAAGGCGTCCTGCTCGCCCAGCGCATTGGCCGGGGTATTGGCCGCGAGGGTGAAGTCGAGCGCCTCGGTGACCGGCATGCCCAGCGTGCCGTTGTTCAGCAGGTAGCGGAAGTTGTTGCCGTTGGCCTTGATGGGATAGCCGTCGCCGCCGTTGGCGGTGAAGGACGTGGTCGAAACGGTGATCACGTCCGGGGCGTCCTCGGACACCACGCCGTTCTCCAGCACGCGCCGGATCACGACGCCGTTCTCGTCCACCAGCGAGATGTTCATCACCTTGGATCCGACGGCATTGTCCGGATCGAAGGAGAAGCGCAGGCCGCCGACCTGGGCGAAGCGGCCCTGGTTCGCGCCTGCCGCCACGCTGTGCTCGAGGATGGCCTTCAAGCCGCCCGCATCGGTGTCGAACACCATCGTCTTGTTGTCGAAGCGCAGCGAGTTCTCGATGTCGAGCTGCGAAACGCCGCCCACGGGCTTGTCGGCATCGGGGTTGGCGATCGGCGCAATCTTGTCGCCTTCCTGGTCGACCGAGCCGATCTGGGCACGAATGCCGCCACCGTTGCGCAGGCCGACGATGAACATGTCGTCGGCAGCGTCGCCCAGGGCCTTCTTCAAGGCGTAGATGCCGGAGTCGGCCGCCAGGTTGCCGAGGTTGGTCTCCTGCGACCGGATGAAACTCCGCTCGCCCTCGAGGTAGACGTCTGTGAAGCCGAACACGGTGCCGTCCTTGGCCCCGATGATCGCATCGACCGCCTGGGTGATGTCGCGCACCCGGTCGCCCTTGGTGCCGTCAGCGAACGCCGTCGTTTCCAGCAGGGCTTCGGTGACGCCCCACGCCTCGGCCACGTTCGCCGTCGTCGCGGCATAGGCACCGTTGGTGGCGACGTTCGCGGTCAGGCTGCCCACGATGACGTCGCCGTTGGCGTCGAAATCGACGACCAGTCGTCCGAGATAGGTGTATTCGGCGTCGGTGTTGACGATCAGCGTCGTCTTGCCGTCGGCGCCCTGAGTGACGATCGGATAGGGACCGGCAAAGTTCGCCGCATGTCCCGGGAAGGCCACGGCCTCGTCGTCTGCGTCACCCAGGCGGGTGTTGGACCCGGCCGAGAGGATGATGTCGACGCCCCTGAGCTTGGTGGCCAGCAGCTGCTCGTTGGCGATCTGCTGCAGATGCGCGGTCACGATGATCTTGTTGACGCCCTCGGCGATCAGCTCGTCGATAATCGGCTGAAGCTGCGCGGCCAGCAGATCCATGTCGTCGACTTCGCCGTTGGGGCCCGCCCCGGTCGGGAAGCCCTTGACCTCGGTGCCGTTGGGCGAGGAGATCGACTCCAGGATCTGCGTCGTGGCGCCCACGATGCCGATCTTCTGGCCGCCCTCGGTGATCACCGCCGCCGGTGCGATACGACCCTTCAGGGTGCTGGCTTCGGCGATCGACGTCGCCGTGCCGCCGTCGAGCGTGTTGGTGTAGCGCGGCGCCAGGGCGCTGTCGCCGGAGAAGTCGAGGTTCGACGAGAGATAGACGAACTGCGCGCCGACCCACGATCCGGACGGCGTGAAGCTGTCGCGGAACACCGTCGAGCCGAGGTCGAACTCGTGATTGCCGATGGTCGAGGTCTCGACGCCGATCGCATTATGGATTGCTATGTCGGGACGGCCGGCCGCCGTGGCGCCGATCGCGGGCAGGCTGCTGAGCGAGGGGTCCGTGCCGGCGTTGATGAAGGGGCCGGGCAGGAAGTTGTCGCCACCCGACAGGATCAGGGTGTTGGCGTAGGTGCCGTCGAAGGCATCGACCAGCGCCGCGAGGTTGTGGGCGGTATCGTCCGCGAGGAGACCCGCCTCGCCATCGGAGAGATGCAGGAGCTGGAGCGTGAACGGCGGCGGTGGGCCGACCTCGAAGACCGTGACGGTGTTGTTCACCTCGTTGCTGGCGACCAGCAGGTCGGTGCCGCTGGGCGAATCGGCCGCCGGGATGAACAGCAGGCCTTCCGGGCTGAGATCGCCGGCTTTGTGGGCCGCGCCGGCAAAGCTGACGTTCGCCGGATCGGTGATGTCGAAGGCGAGCGTGATGTTGGACCGCTCGAGGCCCACGAACGCGTAGGTCTGGCCGCCCACGGTGCCGATGGTGATGCCTTCGGGCTCGGGACCCTTGTTGTCGCTGCGCGTATCGTCGAACAGCGCGGGGAACTGCTCGACGATGATGCGTTCGATCACGTCGGCGCTGTCGAACACGCGGTTGCCCTGATCGTCGACGATCGAGAACGACCGGCCGCCGTAGGTCATGATCTGGTCGATGT
Source organism: Rhodospirillales bacterium (assembly GCA_013205335.1). Classification (GTDB taxonomy): domain Bacteria; phylum Pseudomonadota; class Alphaproteobacteria; order Reyranellales; family Reyranellaceae; genus Reyranella. Next base: position 3,898 of record JABMNB010000199.1, on the reverse strand, counting down.
CGCCGTCGCCATCGGTGTCGCCGCGCAGGCCCGGGCTGTTGGACACCGTGTGGCGACCAAGTTCTCCCGCAGCCTTCAGCGCCGCCTCGTCGGGGAACAGCGCATTGTCGAGATCGAACGAGCTCGTGCCGGCGCGGACGGTCTCGTCGGGGCTGAGGAAGTCGTCGCGATCGTCACCCTCGTTGGCCATGACATAGTAGGTCTGGCCGCCGACCTGGTAGTTGGTGATGGCGTCCGGCATGTACATGCCGAAGAGATGCGAATCGGTGATGAGGTTGACGGACGCCGTGCCCCCGGCGCCGTCGCGGTCGCTGACGTCGAGTTTCAGGCCGGTCCAGTCCTTGAGGCCGAGCGGCACGATGTCGGTGAAAGTGCCCGTGGCGATGTCGAGGATGGCCAGCGCGTTGGCCTCCTGCAGGGTGACCATCGCCTTGGTACCGTCCGCCGAAATCGAGATGTACTCGGGCTCGACGTCCATCGAGACCGACTTGCCGGCAAAGATGCGCACGCCCTCGGCGCGCAATGCATTCTCCTGGCCGTTGAAGCTGTCGAAGGTCGCGGTGCTCACGGTGGCCCCGGGGATACCCGTCGAGATGTCGATGATGCTGACCGAGCCAGGCGCGTCGACGCCGGCCGCAGTCATCTCGCCCTCGTTGGCGACCAGAATCTTCTTTCCGTCCGGCGTGAAGATCAGCATGTCAGGCAACGCGCCGACATTGACCGATCCCAGCAGCGAGTGATCGGCCGCATTCAGGAAAACCACCTGCCCCGGCATCGTCTTGTCGGCAGCCGGCAGGGCCACGGCGACGATGCCGTTCTTGACAGCCACGCTGGTGATGTCGGTGGTAGCGAAGCCCAAGGCCGCGAAGTTGACCGTCGCGATCAGCGTGGGCGCTTCCGGATTGGCGAGGTTGACGACCTGCAGGCCGACATTCGAGGTCGTGAACAGTCGATCGCTGGCGGCATCGAAAGCCGAGATTTCGGCTCCGGCCAGCGTCAGCGAGCCCGCGACGTCGAAGACAAGTGCGCCGGTCGGCGTGATGGAGGCGGGCGAATGAACTGAGGTCGGCATCGAACTGTGGCTCCCCGTTGACAAGCGCCAATGCCGCCCCTTGGTCGGGCATGGCTTCGCCCTTCACCGAATCGCGGGCTGCAATTCGGCGCCGAGGGAATGGCACCAGCTGAAAATCTCCGGTGGTTTTCTTAGGAGCGCTTGCTTACGAGTTGATGTCACACGCCGTGCATCGTGTTCATTTTTTCAGGCGGGATCGATTTTTTTGGGGGTTGTGCAACCCATGGTTCGACATACAAGCGTCATCGACGTGTGCTGGCGCGAGCGCATTTTCTCCAGCAACAGGTGAGTGAGACGGAATGAAGAACGGTAGCGTGGCGATCGGCATCATCGGCGCCGGCATCATGGGCGAGCGGCTGCTCAACGCGATCCTTCAGCAGGATCCCGCTCTGATCTTCGCGTGCGGCATCTGGGATCCTTCGCCCGAAGCGATGCGACGCATGGAGCAGAGCTTTCCGAAGGTGCCGCGAATGTCCGACGCGGCCGCCATCATCGCGGCAAGCGATTGCGTCTACATCGCCTCGCCGCCGGCCTCGCACCTCGGTCACGCCCGCGCCGCACTCGCATCCGGCAAGAGCTTCTTCGGCGAGAAGCCGCTTTCGGTCGATGTCGCCGACGCACGGGCCTTCGTGGCAGAGGCCGGGAACCGCGGGGCCGTGAACTTTCCCTTCGCCTCCTCCTTCGCCGTGGCGGCGATCCGGGACTGGATCGACAAGGGCGAGATCGGCACGCCGCAGCGCGTGGATATCGAAGTGGGCTTCAAGGTCTGGCCGCGGCCGTGGCAGGCCGATGCGGTCGGCTGGCTCGACAGACCGATGCAGGGCGGCTTCACGCGCGAGGTCGTCTCGCACTTCCTGTTCCTGGCGCGGCGCCTCGTCGGGCCGCTGCACGGCCTGAGCGGCCATGCCTCCTTTCCTGAAGCCGGCAAGTCCGAGCGGCGTATCGCGGCCACCCTGCGCGCCGGCGACCTGCCGGTGACGCTCTCAGGCGCCGTCGGCGAGACGGCGAAGGACGATCACAATATCTGGATGCTGGAGGGCGATAAGGGCGCCGTGCGCCTGTGCGACTGGTCGATCGCGGAGCGCCGCCTGCCCGACGGCACCTGGCAGGCCGCGCCGGACGCCATGCCCAACGAGCGGGCGCGGCCGCTGGCCCTCAAGCGCCAGCTCGAAGGCGTGGCGAAACTCGCGCGCGGCGAGGCCCATCATCTCGCGACGCTGCAGGAAGCGCTCGACGTCCAGGAGATCGTCGAGAGTATTCTCGCGCGGTAGCCGCCTGCGTCACCTCGGATAGAACGTCGAGCCGTAGTCGAAGGTGATCTCCTCGCCCGCCGCGACGCCCTCTATGCCTGCCACGATCCAGATCCTGCCTTCGTCGCGCAGGACGAAGCAGTTGGGGTTGCGGCGGCGATGGTTGGCATATCGCGCCTCGTTGCCCTGGGAGGCGCCGTCGATGTTCTGGTTCTCTCCCAGTTCGAAGATGCAGTCGGCGCCTTCGGCGATGCGCGCGAAGGCGACCTTGTCGGGAATCCGCTCGCCCTTGTATTCGATGACCTTCGTTCCCCAAGGGATCTCCTCCCCGGCGAACAGGCCCGTGCCGTGAATCTTCGACTTCTTCACCACTACTTTCACGACGCGTCTCTCACACATCCAGGAGCAGTCCCCGCCATAGCACTGCGAACGACGGCGAAAAACACGCCATCATCCCCGGCGCTCCCTCTTGCCGACCCGCAGCGGCGACATCGCCTCGAAGACGCCGTCGCGGCGGATCAGGGCGTGGAACAGCGCCGCCGCGACATGGAGCAGGATCAGCCCGAAGAAGGCAAAGGCCAGCCAGCGGTGCGCGGCCCACAGCAGAGTATGGAGTTGGTCGCCCTGCGGCAGGATCGACGGCAGCCGGAGGCCGCCGAACAGCACGATCGGATGGGCGGCCGCCGACATCATCGCCCAGCCGAGCAGCGGCATGGCGATCATCAGGCCGTAGAGCGCCCAGTGCGAGAGGATCGCCCCGAGTCGCATCATGGGCGGCAGGCTGGCGGGCAGCGGCGGTGCGCCCAGCACCAGGCGCAGGACGAGACGCACGAACACCAGCGCAAGCAGTGCGATGCCCAGCGTCTTGTGCGTGGCGACCAGCGGCACGTAGGACGGTGCGATGGTCGAGAGCATGCCGACGCCGATGAACAGCATGGCCACGATGCCGGCGGCCATCGACCAGTGCAGCAGGCGCTGGACGCCGGAGAAGCGGGTGTGGGCCATCGTGGGGGTCATCGGGCGGGTCATCGTGTGAGCGATCGGGCGGCTCATGGCCTGGCGCTCCCGGGGGCTGCCGTGCGGGGGTAGTCCTTCGCCTCGGACGTCCGCAGGTCGTAGGACCGCGCATAGGCCGACGAGCGCGCCGCGGGGAACGGATCGTCGGAGACGCCGACGCCGCGCGGCAGGACGGTCGGATCGAAGTTTATGTCGCGGCACGGACCGGCCGCCTCGGCCTCGACCTTCTTCACGACGAGCGTACCGGCCTCGACCGTGCGCCGGCCGGATGGCCAGGCCTTGCTGGGATCGGCGGTGTCGTCGCCGGGCTCCGCGACAGTCAGGACCATCGTCCAGCGCTGAGGCGCGCCGCCGACCCGGCTCGCGATCTCCTGTTCGAGATGGTTCGGCCCCCGCTTGGCTAGTTCACCCGGCGCGATCGGCACCGGCGTTGCCGCCGGCCGCAGCGACCAGCGGACCGCCCGTGACGTCCCGGCCTTGTCGGTGAACAGGAAGGCATGGAGGCCGTTGAACGCGTCCTCGGCATAGCTCGAGGTCCATGGGGCGGTCCCGGCCCAGC
>JABMNB010000198.1 GCA_013205335.1 Rhodospirillales bacterium | reverse complement strand
GGTGGAGAGGAAGCGCTGGGGGCCGACCTTTTCCAGCGCCAGCACGGCCGGCACGTTCAAGGATTGCTGCAGCGCGCGACGCACCGTCACCGCGCCCTGATGGTCGCGGTCGAAATTGCGCGGCAGCCAGTCGCGGAAGCGCACCGGTACGTCCTCGACCAGGGTCTCGGGATGCAGGATGCGATCATCGAAGGCCATGGCGTAGATCAGCGGCTTCAGCGCCGAGCCTGGCGAGCGGCGGGCGCGTACGAGATCGACCTGACCGGTGCGGCCGAAGAAATTGTCGCCGCCCAGCCAGGCCACGACGCCGCCGGTGCGGTTGTCGAGCACGACCATGGCGATCTCGGCACCGTCGCCGAGCTGGCGGCGTTCGTCCTGCACGAGCTGGCTCAACGTCTGCTGCAGTTCGTAGCGCACCGTGGTCGGCACGACGGTGCCGGGCGATTGACCGGCCAGCCAGGTCGAGAGATGCGGCGCCTGCAGCGGCATGGCGAGCCGGCGATCGGGAGCGGGGCGGCTGCGCGCCATGGCCAGGAGCGGTGCGTCGATCACGCCATGCTCGACGCCGCGCTCCAGCACACGGTCGCGTGCCGCCTGCGCCGCGGAAGAGGCGCGGTCGGGGCGTCGCCGTTCGGGCGATTGCGGGATGGCCACCAGGAGCGCTGCCTCGGCGGCGCCGAGCTGGCGCGGCTCCTTGCCGAAATAGGCCAGCGACGCGGCGCGCACGCCTTCGAGGTTGCCGCCCATCGGGGCGAGCGTCAGGTAGATCGCCAGCACTTCGCGCTTCGAATAGCGCCATTCGAGCTGCAGCGCGCGGGCCGACTGGATGGCCTTGGTCGTGAAGCTGCGCGGGCGGGGATCGAGCAGGCGGGCGGCCTGCATCGACAGCGTCGAGGCGCCCGAGACGATGCGGCCGCGCTCGGCGAGCTGACGCGCCGCGCGTACGGCCGCCAGGGGATCGACGCCCCAATGGGTATCGAAGCGGCGATCCTCGTAGGCCTTCAGCAGGCCGAGATAGAGCGGATCGACATCGTCGACGGCCGTCTTGAGCCGCCACTTTCCATCCGCCGTCGTGAAAGCGCGCAACAGGCGGCCGTTGGCGTCGACCACCTCCGTCGACCGGTCCTGATAACGCGACAGGTCGGGGGGAAAGAGGCGGTCGAGCGCCAGCCCCGTCGCTGCCAGGGTCGTGGCGGCGACGGCAAGACCGGCCAGCAGGCGGCTGAGCTTCATGTCCGAGCGGCGCCGGTTACTTCGGCCCCGGCGGCACGATCGTGAGCGTACGCATCGCGGTCCGACCGTAAACACGTGGCGCATACATGTCCGATACGTTCGTGGCGGGAACCGTGAACGTGCCGGGCGTCACGGCACGCACGATGTAGGCGACGTGGTAGGAGTTCGGGTTCTTGGCCGAGGTATCCCACCACGTCTGGTACGGTCGGATGCCCATGTTGAACGATGCGAAGAAGCGATCGTCGCGCGCTTCGGCGATGCGCGTTGTGGTGATCTCGGGCAGGAACGGGAAGGACTTGACCGTCTCCTCGTTCAGCACCGACTCGATTTCGAAACCCGCCGGCAACAGGTCGAGCAGCGCGACCTCGTGGTAGCCGCCCTCCAGGTTGCGCCCGGAGATCGAGACGATGAAACGCTCGTTCTGCACGACACGCCCCAGCGAACTGGGCTCGCCGTCGAGCTTCAGGAATTCGCGCTGGACGCTGATGCCGGCGGTTGCCGCGGGCTGCGGATCGACCGGCACGCCACGGGCCGTCACCTGCATCCAGATCGGACGGTCGGTGTCGTTGCGCAGCTTGAGGCCGCGGGCGAGAGCGGCCGCATCGGGGTTGATCACCACGGGTTCGGCCGCCGCCTGACGCTGCTGGCCGTCCACGGAGTAGGTGAGTTGCGAACTGCCGCTCATCGCCCGGGCGGCCATCACCAGCCACGCCTGCTCCTGTGTCGTGGTCAGGCCGATCGAGGCGGCCAGACGTTCGCCGACGAGGCTCGTCACCTCGGTCAGGGCCTCGCGTCCGCCCGCTTCGACCGCGAGCGTGACGAGTGCGGCGCGGTTGCGCAGCGGCGAGCCGTAGTAGTCGGACGGATCGCGTTCGTCGGTGCGCTGGCGCGCCGTGGCGAAGGCGAGGCGACCGCGGCCCGGCTCGCCGACCTGGTTCAGCGCCGCGGCCAGCATGGCCCAGGCGATGCCGCCCTTCATTTCTGCCGCCTTGGTGTCCTGGAAGTAGCGGACGCGTCCGGGATCGGCAAAACCCGACTTCGCCAGCACGTACCAGGCATAGGCCTGGGCGTTGGGTGAGAACTTGTCGGCGGTCTTGTTGAGCCAGCTCAGCGCCCGCTGCAGCGACGCCGTAGGCACGGCCATCTGCTGCTGGTTGGCGCGCACCAGGAAGTCGAGCACGTAGGTCTGCAGCCATTCCGCCGCAGGTGTGGAGAAGGGCCCCCACATGCCGAAAGATCCATCGGGCAACTGCATGTCGACGACCCGATAGACCGCGTCCTGCACGCGATCGTTGATCCGGGGATCGGCGGGGCCGTACCCCAGCAGCGCCATGTCGTTGTAGTAGAGCAGTGGCATGGCGCGGCTGGTCGTCTGCTCGATGCAGCCGAACGGATACTTGTCGAGCGCGCGCAGCAGGCCCGCGACGTCGATACCGGGAATACGGGTCAGCGACGCGCTGACCTGCGCGGTGCCGGGCGCGAAGCCCGCGATCACGTTGCGGTCGACCGTGGCCTCGTTGCCTGGCGCCAGGCGCGCGACCGTGTCGACGGCGCTGGGCGTCTGCGCCGGCCGCACCTGGATGTCCCATTCGCGCTGGACGGCGAAATTGCCGGGGCCCTGGACGGAAACCGTCACCTGGCCGAAGCCCGCGTCGCCGGCGCGTAGCGGCCAGGTCAGCAGCTCGCGCTGGTTGGCGGCGAGACGCCTGGTCTCGACCACCGCGCGTTCGAGCGAGACCGAGCCGGTTGCGGTGAGGGTCACGCGGTAATCGCCGGCCTGCCCGTCGACATTGTGCAGCGACAGCGCGACCCGCCCGTGATCCTTTGGCGCGAGGAAGCGCGGCAGCACGACGTCGGCGGTGACGGCGTCGCGCACGAACAGGCGCTGTTCGCCCGAGCCGACGCGATTCTTGTCGTAGGCCACCGCCATCAGCCGCAGCTGGCCGATGAAGTCGGGGATGTCGAAGGCGATCTTCGCTTCGCCCTTTTCGTCGAGCTTCACCGGACCGCTGAACAGGGCCACGGTGCGCGTCGGCACGATGTCGAGGCCACCGATCTCGCCGGCGTCACCGCCGGCCCGGATGCGGCCGAGTTCGTCGGCGCGCGTGTCGAGCAGGCGGCCGTAGTCGTCGCGCATGGAGACGCCGAGGCGCCGCTTGCCGAAATAGTGGTCGGCGGGATTGGGCGTCTTGTAGCGGGTGAGCTGCAGGATGCCCTCGTCGACCGCGGCCAGGGTGACGAAGGCTTCCTGCCCGGCCTGCAGGTTGGACACCTTCACCGGCACCTCGATGCGCTGGCGGGGAGTGATCTTCTCGGGCGTGCCGATCTGGATGCCCAGCGTTCGCAGGGCCGGGTTGAGGCCGATCCAGGTCGCGCCGATCGCGCGTGTGGGCGTGCGTTCGGCCGGCGCCGCCAGCGGTCGCCAGGCCGTGACCAGCGCATAGGCGCCGGCACCCCATTCGCCCTTCACCGGGATGTCGACGGTCGTGCCGCCGGCCGGCACCTGTACCGACTGGGTGGAGACGATGCGGTCGGTGGCGATGGCGATCAGCGCTTCGCCGGCGAACGGCGCCTCGATACGCAGCCTGGCAGTGTCGCCCGGCGCGTAGTTCTGCCTGTCGCTGGCGACGCGCAGCGTGTCGGGCGCCTCCTCGGTCGAGGTGCCGCCATACCAGCCCACGTAGAAGGTGAGGCTGGTCGAGGTGTTCCTTTCGTTGTCGATGACGGTGAGCTTGTGCTGGCCCCAGTCCAGCCGTTGCGAGAGACGGGTCGGGGCGTCGGCCTTCAACGTCACCTTGTCGGCGGTGATCAGCCGTGTGTTGGTGACCGACTGCCAGCGCCAGCGGCCGTCGACCTGGAACCACTGATAGGCGTTGGTGAT
>JABMNB010000197.1 GCA_013205335.1 Rhodospirillales bacterium | reverse complement strand
GTTAGCGACAACTATTTCTGCCGGCGAAGGGTCAGCGAAGGAGCATCGCCCACCACCGGGCGGTACTCGGTTGTTGTCGCCGGCTGGTTGGTAGCCGGGTAGACCATCAGGGCCGGAGCGCCGCCAGGCGCGGAGGCCCCCCGCAGAGGGCGAGCACGGCGCGTCGACACCGTGCACACCCGTCCACGTCATGCGATCGGCTCGACCGCCGGACGGCTCGTCGCCTTGCCCCGGCGCTTCGCGTGCTCGGTCCGGAAGCTCGGGACATCGAACTCCAGCAGGACCGAGTGATGCACCAAGCGGTCGATCGCGGCGGCGGTCGCCATCTGGTCGCGGAAGATCCGATCCCAGTGCGCAAAGATCAGATTGCTGGTGAGGAAGACCGAGCGGCGCTCGTAGCGTTCGGCCAGCAGGGTGAAGAGAATCTCGGCTTCGTCGGGGCTTTGCTGGATATAGCCGACGTCATCGAGGATGAGCACGGCGAACTGATCGAGTTTGCGCAAGGCGCGTGGCAACTCCAGATCCCGTTTCGCGGCCAAGAGCTCCTGCACGAGGCTATAGGTCGGCATGAAGAGGACGGGGTGACCGCGCTCGACGAGGGCATGCCCGACGGCGCACATCGCGTGACTCTTGCCGACGCCCGGGAGGCCGAACGCCAACACATTGGTCGCGTCGTCCAGGAAGTCGCCGTCGGCGAGCTCGTGGAGGCGCCGGACCAGCGTCGGCGGCAAGCGCTGCTCATCCAGGGTGGCGAACGTCTTGCCTGGCGGCAGCTTCGAGGCCCGGCGCAACCGCGTGATCCGACGCTCGTGTCGCTCCTGCGCCTCGAGCTCCAGGACGTCCAGGAGCAGCGGCAGGGCCGGCTGCTGCTCCGCGGCGACGAACCGTGACACCAATTCGCGGGCGGCGGTCGTGAGCGTGAACCCCGTGAGCAGGGCCGTGATCTGATCGCCGACGGTGCGCGTCGTGGCGGCGCGGCTCATGCGGCGGCTCCGACGCGCAGCGCATCATAGACGGAGAGGTCCGGCGCCGGAATGTGGATGACCGGCACCACGCACGCCGGTGGCGCCACTTGCGCTTGCACCGTCACGTAATCGAAGCCCCCGGCCTGATCGAGTACGGCGGCGAGCACGTCCGAGACCCGGCCTTCCCCGGCGGTCGCCGCCAACTGCAAGATGCGCAGGTACTCCACGTCGGCGCGCTCGCCATGTGACCGCACGAGTGCGTCGTACGTGCGTCGGAAGAGGACGGAGGGATAGAGATCTTCGCGATAGCGGTAGCGGGCAAAGGCGCCGGGCTTGCGGACCAACCACCCGATGACATGGCGGTAGTCGATCCGGTGCTCATCTTCTTTGCGCAACCGCGGCATCGTCTGCACGACCTGGTCCCGGTACCGGACCTCAACGACATTGGGATGCACGCGCGCTTCGACCGTGTGTCCCATCAACTGGGCGGGCACGGAGTAGGTGCGATGCGCCACGCGAATCGTGCTCCATCGCCGCACGACCGGGTAGTACGTCGTGTAGCTGGGAATCGCGGCCGAGGGGAGGGCGCGCAGCGCCGACCGCTCCTCGGCCAGACGGGCCGCGGCCGACCGGTTCCGCCAGTACGCCACGACCTCCTGCACGAAGGCCTCGTACGCGGCGATGTCCGCAAAGTCCGCGTGACCCCGTACGAGCAAGGCCTGCGCCACCAGCGATTTCAATCGTCGGTGCGCTTGCTCCGCGACGCCGTTTTCGTGGGCGCGGCCCGGCGTGATCCGCGTCGAGCGCATCCGGTAATGATCGAGCACGGCCCGAAAGCGCGCCGTCAGATCGCGCCCACTACTCACTTTCAGCTCGTGGGTCGCCGCCGACAGATTGTCGCTACGCAGGATGTCCGGCACGCCGCCGAGCGCCCACAACGCGCCTTGCACACCGGCGGCGAGGGCCTCAAACGTCTCGCCGAACGCCACCGCCACCCACGTCCAATGGCTGTAGCTGAGCACGAACTCAAAGAGCAAGTGCGGAAACGGATCGCCGGCGATCGTCACGTCGAGGTCGGTCCCATGCGTGAAGTCGATCGCCGCCTCGCGACCGGGCACGGCGACTTGCTCGAAGAACACCTCGGGCTCGACGCCGTGGAGCGCTCGCCAGTCTCGAAAGCGCCGCTGCAACGTCCGCGCCTGGCCCGGATGAAACTGCTCGGGGTAGCGCGTCCGCAACACCTCCAGCACCAGTTTGGCCTCGAGGACGCCTTTGTGGTCGCGGACTAACAGGGGCTCGACGTCGGTCAGCCAGACCGTCGCAAAGGGATCGGGGCGGGTCCGCCAGTCGCGCGCCTGCTTGGTGGCCGACGGGGCCGGTCCCGTCTCCCACTCCCGCGCCGTCCGTAGACTCATGCTGCTGGCGGCCGCCGCGGCCGCCTGGGTCTTACCATCCATACGTTTCTGCCTCATGAGCCGAACCTGCGCGTCTGTGACCATTTCACAGGCTGGCACAGTCCGGCTGGCTGACCCGAAGCGGCAGATCTAATTGTCGCTAGCCGGCAGATCTAATTGTCGCCGCGCAAAGCGCAGTCCTGCCGCCGGCAGAGAACCGGCGCAACATGCGCCGCGCTTAACCCCGGCCGGCCCGGGCGATCGCTGCTTGCCAAGCCTGGAGAACAAACATGCGACATGAGGCGGTTTCGCAACTGATTGACCTCGGACGACTAAGCGAAGACTGTGTCCCGCCCGCATTGGCGGACGCAGAGACTGCATGGACGATCCTGCATCGCGGTCGGGTGGCTTGGGACGACTTGGCGACTCGGCTCTCCCGCGACGATTTGGCCTCGCTTATCCGCGGTCTGATTCATTACAACCGAGCGAGTGGTCCAGCCGCGCTCGGCGGCAGTGTGTCTCCCGTGATCCGCTTGTACTCGGCCCATACCAGCCGATTCCCTGAGGACGAGCCTTCACTTACGGGCTGGATAGTGGCAAATCGGGTGAATCCGTACGAACCGTTCGGGACGATGAAGTGTAACGATGCTCCAACCTTTGCCGCCCACCTTGCGCGACGGTCGGCCCGGCGAGCGAAGTCGAGCGAGAACGATCTGCTCGAAGCCGCGCGCCAGCGTGAAGCCGCTGGTCGGCGTCGTGATGTTGCGAGCACTCGGCTTGCAGCAGCCGTAAGGCGCGGAGATAGGAGCGCCGTCGAAGCGCTGCTCGCCGAAGGCGCGAATCCGGAAAAGGCGCTGAACGGAGCTTCGCTCGTTGAGTTAGCGGTCGCGAATGGGCGCGATGCCGTTGCCGAATTGCTAAGGGAGAGGGGTATTCGATAAACCATCGGCCTATAGCCAGCCGTTGTCGTCCAGCGACGGCCGTCGAACACTCGTTCAGAAGGAGCCCGAGAAGCTAGGCATGTTCTCAGTTGGGTTTGCCGATCGTGCCGAGGCCGTTCTTTTGCTCGTGCTTGGTGACACACTACTTGTCAGGCGCTTGCCAAGCCCGTCTGACCAAACGCTGTTGGCGCCCCTCACCGACCATGGGCCGTGTGCCACTGCTTCAAAATACGTAAATGGGCGGCTTCATCTTTCTTTGTGACTGCTTTCTGCAATTCGCCCCTCAGTTTCAGAAACGGCCTCGTCCATTGCGCCATGCCGTATCCCCGTTTTATGTGTTGCGCCAGCCTCTGCAGCTTGGCGGCTCGGAGTAGATCGTCGTTCTGAGACTTGACTCGATGCATAGCGAGTTCGATATTGACCAGCAGATACCAGAACTTTCCCGCTTCGAGCAAGACGTCCTTGCCGCCATCCGTTGAAATCGCGAGAAGCTGCTCATCGATGAACCTGAGCGTGTTGCGACATGTCGTCTCGCCTCGGTTGTTAACCGTCCGTTCGTCGGCCAGCTCCCGCCAGTGCCGATCAAGCGTTTGGCGCCATCGAAGAAACGGTGCGCGCTTCGCTTTCACGATTGGCTGCGGGCGCAGGTCCCGTACTGTCAGAGCTACTGATTTCATGGATTCTCAGGTTCGGATTCCGAGGAGATACGCCCCATACGGGGTGGGGCCTTGCGAGCAACGCGAATAAACGGCGAATCCTCGCGATTCAAAAGCATCCTAGCTCAACTGGGCTCGACAGCGCCCGCTTGTTGTGACCTCATCTGTCCCGCCTAGGGGATAGAATTCACGGACCAGATGGACGTTTACGCTTGAGGGGACCCGCCCTCGGTGTTCGTGGCAACAGGAGCGAGGAACGAGCACCGCCCAACCAATTGCCAACAGCATCGGAGAGTTCCTTATCGGACATGCGCCGGACAGCGCATTCCCAGACGGTCGCCACGCGCCAGCCGGTGGCACGAAGGGCGGTGACATTGCGGGCGTCGCGTGCCACGTTCTCTTCAAATTTGCGAGACCAAAATTCGGCGTTCGACGCCGGAATAGTACAAGCCGGGCACCCTTGATGACGATGCCAGAAGCAGCCTTGCACGAACACGACGGCGCGAAACCTTGGAAATACGAGATCAGGTTTTCCCGGCAGTGTCGCGACGTGCAACCTGAACCGGAAACCTGCCGCGTGCATTGCGACGCGAAGCCGAATCTCCGGTTTCGTGTCGCGACCGCGAATTCCCGCCATCATCCGGGAGCGAGTAGCCCGGTCAACGATATCTGCCAATTTGTAGTTACCGCCTCGGCGCTCAGTCCGCGCCCGCGGTGGCAAACTTACACCGTGAGCTAATGCGTAATCGCTTCGCTGTCGTCGACTTGTTCGCCGGCCCTGGTGGGCTTGCTGAGGGTTTCTCCGCCGTACGAACCCGCGACGGTGCCCGCCCTTTCAAAATCTCATTGTCAGTGGAGCGGGAGAAGTCTGCCCACTCGACACTTCTGCTGCGTACTTTCCTGCGGCAGTTCCCTTCGGGCTTTCCCGAGGATTACTACGGGTTCCTGAACCGGCAAACCGAAGAGCCTGACTGGTCATTACGCTACCCGAAGGAATGGGAAGCGGCTCAGCATGAGGCCCTCAAGCTGGAACTTGGTTCAGCGGCAGCAGAGCGTGAGATTGCCCCTCGGCTCGATGCCCTCCGAACACAGTATTCGGGCGACACCATCCTTATCGGGGGGCCGCCTTGCCAAGCCTACTCGCTCATGGGCCGTTCAAGGAACAGCGGGATCGCAGGGTATGTTGCCGAGGACGATCCGAAACACTTCTTGTACAAAGAGTACATACGGATCCTCCGGAGGCTGAAACCAGTCGCGTTCGTCATGGAGAACGTCAAGGGACTGCTCTCCGCCTCGGTCGGTGGCGCGCGCGTCCTCGAACAGATCCTGGAGGACGTGAAGTCAGTACGACACGATGGTGGCTACCGACTCGTCGCACTAGCCCCCAAGCAGGATGAGCACAGCTTCTTCGACGCCGTTCCCAGTCCAGCGGACTTCGTCGTCCGCTCTGAAGAATTCGGAATCCCCCAGGCTCGCCACCGAATAATCATCGTTGGCATCCGCCGTGACGTCCTGGACATTGCTGGCACCGACCTCTCACATTTATTACCCTTCGCTTCCCAACCGGTTGGTACCGTAGTAGAAGATGTGCTCGACGGCATGCCGAAGCTGAGGAGCGGCGTCAGTCGAACGGTCGATACTCCTGCGTCCTGGGCACAAGCCATACAAGGAGCGGCGCGGCTCGTCCTCGGCGCCAAAGTCGACATGACCAGAGCCGACGAGAGGCAGTTTCGCGAGCGAGTGCGTCATTGCGCCTCAACGGCTGACAGAGCGGCCACGTGGCCGCGCGCCGCAGCCAAGCCAAACGGCATTGGCGATGGTTGCGCCAAGGGACTCAAGTCCTGGATTCTTGATCCCAAGCTGAAAGTGCTTCCGAATAACCAGGGGAGAGGGCACATGGCTGCTGATCTTGCGCGGTACCTCTTCGCGTCAGTGTATGCCGAGGTCTTAGGAGTGTCGCCGAAGGCCCGCGATTATCCTTCGGCCCTAGCCCCGCAACACCACAACTGGCGCTCTGGGGCGTTTGCGGATCGTTTCCGTGTTCAGCTTCGCGGTAAACCGTCAACCACAGTCACCAGCCACATCTCGAAGGACGGACACTACTTTATTCACCCCGATCCCGAACAATGTCGCAGCTTGACCGTTCGCGAGGCCGCTCGGCTACAGACGTTCCCTGATAACTACTTCTTCAAGGGAAACCGCACCGAGCAGTTCACTCAAGTTGGCAACGCGGTCCCACCGTATCTGGCGATGCAGATCGGAACGGCTTTGTTCTCCGTGCTGGACCGATACAGCCGCCGACGCTCTCCCTCGGCCCCTTCTGGCAGCGCAGCGGGTCGCCGAGTGGCGGTCTCGGAGTGGGCATGAGCGGCGCGCAGTCAGGAAAGACGACGAAAACGAACACGGTGAAGGCTGCCCCGCATGCATCGATGCTGATCGAGAGCATGCGAGACATCGGGTATTCGCTTGAGAGTGCGCTGGCAGATATCATCGACAACTCGATAACGGCTGGAGCGGAGTCCATCGCATTGTTCGCCGATACCGGACACGCCTCCCCCCGCTTCGGCATCCTCGACGACGGCCGTGGAATGACTCAGGCCCAGTTGCTCGACGCCATGCGTCCGGGCTCCCGAAGTCCATTGGACGCACGCGACAGTCGGGACCTCGGAAGATTCGGGTTGGGGCTGAAGACGGCGTCATTTTCACAGTGCCGTCGACTG
>JABMNB010000196.1 GCA_013205335.1 Rhodospirillales bacterium | reverse complement strand
TCGCCACGCCCGTGGGCAGCAGCGGCGCAATGCGCGCGGCAGGACCAAAATGCGTGATGCGTCCGTCCTGCATGGCCACGATCGCATCGGGCTCGTGGAGAAGGGTGCGCTTGAGGCCGTCGCGAAAGGGATCGCCGCTGAAGGTGAGGGCCGGGCCGCGTATGGCCGTCAGTCGTGCCGAATGAGACATCACCGCGACGTTCGCATCGAACGGCAAACCGGGAAAGGCCTGTGCTAGAGGAGAAGCCTGAAATCGAAAGGGCGATGATGAGCGGGATCTTGTGGCGCGACATGACGCGGGCTGAGCTCGACAAGGCCTACGACAACACCAATGCGGTGGCCGATTCCGGCCAGCGCCGCGACGGCTGGATCGAGCGCAGCGAACGCTTCCGGGCGCGCAACGCCGAGAGCCTCGATCTCGCCTACGGCCCGCGGCCGCGCAACAGGCTCGACCTGTTCCGCTGTGGTCCGGCCAAGGCCCCGCTGTTTGCCTTCATCCATGGCGGCTATTGGCAACGCAACGCCAAGGAGACCTTTGCCTGTATGGCGGAAGGGCCACTCGCGAACGGGATGGATGTCGCGTTCCTTGGCTACACGCTGGCGCCCGAGGCGACGCTGTCGACCATCGTCGAGGAGATCGCCGAAGCGGTGCGCTGGCTGCGCCGCGAAGGGCCGCGCCATGGCGTGGCGCAGGACCGGCTGGTCGTGTCGGGCTGGTCGGCGGGCGGCCACCTGACGGCGACGACGCTGGCCCTGGACGAGGTCGATGCCGGCCTGGCCATCAGCGGCATCTACGACGTCGAACCCTGCCGCCTGAACTATCTCAATGAAAAACTGCATCTCACGGCGGAGGAAGCAGCCCGGACGAGTCCGATCCTGCATTTGCCGAAGAAGAGCGCGCCGGTCGTCGTGGCCTACGGTACCGGCGAGTTGCCCGAACTGCAGCGCCAGTCCGTCGCCTATCACGAAGCGCGCCGCGCCGCGGGCCTGCCGAGCGAGCTGCTGCCGCTTGCCGGGCTCAATCACTTTTCGATCATGGACCAGCTCGAGGCGCGCGACGGGGCGCTCGCGACGGCGGCGGCGCGCCTGGCGCGTCGCGAGGGCTGAAGACCTGCAGATCGATTTCCACGGATAACCGATACCGTCAGGGCGCCGTAAGGAACTGTGCGTAGGTTCGGGCTGTCCATGACGTTTCCTGAACTCAGCCCCCTTCAGCAGTTCATCGTTCGACGCCTGGCCCTCGGCCTGTCGCTGGGCGGTCTCGGCGTTCGTCAGGATTTTTCACAACTGACGAGACTGGGTCTCGTGACGGGAAATCGCGACTACCCGCAGCTCACGGACGCGGGCTTCGCCTGTCTGCATGGCATACCGTCCGACGGGCCGCCGGCCTCTTCCGGCAACTGAGAACCGCTAGCGTGGGCGGCGCAAGGTAATGATCGCGACCTCGCCGCGGCAATTGAAGCGGACCGGCGGATAGGCGACGCCGAGGCCCGAATTCGTGTAGCCGATCATTTCGCCGTGGCGCCACAGGCCGACCGCGCCGTGCCGGCACCGGGTCAAGGTGCTGAACACTGGCCGGCCTCCCGGCAGGCAAATCTGGCCGCCATGGGTGTGGCCCGCGAGGTAGAGCGCGTAGCCCGCCGCCGCCGCATGGTCGGCCATCTCCGCGGAATGGATCAGCGCGATGCGGCACGCCTCCTGTGAACTGCCAAGCGCCTGTCGCGCCGCCTCGGTATAGAAGCTGTTCACGTCGTCGAGGCCTGTCACGCCCAGCCGGTCGCCGTCGCGTTCGATCACGATCGAACGGTTGATGATCAGGTCGAAGCCCAGGCTCTCGAGCGTGTCTGCCATCGCCTCGGAATCGTGGTTGCCAAGGATGGCGAGCCGCGGGCCCCGGACGCTAACGCCGCGCAAGGCGTCCATGAGCAGGCCCGCCGAAAGGGCGACGGGCGCGTGGTGGTCGCCGAGCACGTCGCCGGTGACGGCGAGAAGGTCGACCTCGATTCCGTCGAGCAGGCGGCGGGCGGCGGGCACCAGATCCGGCAGGACATCGAGATGCGTATCGCTCACGTGCAGGATGCGATAGCCGTCGAAGGAAGGTGGCAGGCCGGAGACTTCGACGTCGAACTCGGCGCGTCGCAGATCCAGGGCGTTGCGCACGCCGCGCCCGTGGAGCGGGGTGAGGCGGAGGCCCCAGGCGAAGAGGTCGAGGAGCCGCGTGAAGATCGCCTTGCGCAAGCGCGGGCGAGGCCCGTCGGGGCCGGAGAAATGAGCGCTCGCCTCGATCCGGCGCCGCGCTGGCGCCCAGCCCGGGGCGCGGTCTCGACCGACGGTCACGCGTTCTGTTCCTTGCCTGACAAAGACGAGCCTCTTGCGGAGATTGGCTGCGGTCGACGGTCCGATTTTGGCCTGTCGACCCTCGGATTCCTACGACCGAGCGTCGCCTCCCCCCTCCCGGATGTCCGCGGATAGTTTGCTGGCCCCGGGAAGTGCGGCATGAGCGTCGATCGAGAGGCCGCTGGCGCTGCCCCGAAAGGCGGGCGCGGTGGCCGAACCTTGCACACCAGCGCATGGGCACCGGTCCCTGCGGCGTACGTCGCCAGTACGCCTATGACGCGGCGATCGGCTGGACGTCGCCGTTCAACTGCGCGTGGTCCGCATCTTGGGGGGCGGGGGCGGGCGCGAATGAAACGCCTGTTCACGGCGCGTCCCCAGAAAAGCAAAGGGCCTAGCCGTTTCCGGCTAAGCCCTTGTCTATTTGGTGGAGCCAAACGGGATCGAACCGTTGACCTCTACAATGCCATTGTAGCGCTCTCCCAGCTGAGCTATGGCCCC
>JABMNB010000195.1 GCA_013205335.1 Rhodospirillales bacterium | reverse complement strand
GCGATGCCCGCGAAGACAGTGGGCCGCTGGCCGATGCGACGCACCAGGAAGGCCGAGAGCGGCGCCCCGGTCAGGCTGCCTCCGTAGGCCATCGCCAGAACGATGCCCACCCCCAGCGGCGTCAGCTTAAGCACGTTCACCAGGTAATAGGGCGTCAGCAGCAGGATGGCGAAGCCCGCAAGGTTGGCGAGTGCGTTCAGCAGGTTGGGGATCGTGAAGCGGGCGTCGGCGAAGAGCGACGGCCGGATGATCGGCTCGGGCACCCTGTTGGCGCGGCGGACATACGCCGCGATCAGGATCAGTGCCACGCCGGCCATGGCCAGCGCCCAGAGGCCCGCAATCTCCTTGTGCTGCGAGAAGACCAGCGACAGCAGCAGCGTGCTCATGCAGGCTGCCAGCAGCACCGCCCCCAGCGCATCGAACGGGCGCGAATCGGGCTTCGGCGACGGCAGCAATCCCGACAGAGCCAGCGTCACGAGCGCGATCGGCACGCGCACCCAGTAGACCGCGGGCCAGCCCCACAGCTCGACCAGCAGGCCGCCCAGGACCGGCCCGACCGCGGCGGCGATGGCCATGGCGCTGGCGAAGCCGGCCAGCGCCTTGGTGCGGTCGTTCTCGGGAAACAGCGAGGTGGCGAGTGCCGGCGTGCACGACAGCGCCAGCGCCGTGCCGACCCCCTGCGCGCCGCGCGCCCACAGGAACAGCGGCCAGTCGGGCGCTGCCGCGCAGGCCGCGCAGCCGATGGCGGAGATCGCCAGCCCGATGCGGAAGATCAACCGGTGTCCGAACAGGTCGCCGAGCTTGCCGGCGACCAGCATGAGCGAGCCGTAGGTGAGCACGTAGCAGATCACCAGCCACTGGACGTCGCCCAGCGCCACCTTGAAATGGGCCGTGATGGCCGGCAGCGCCACGTTGACGGCGATGTCGAGCGGGGCGAGTGACGCGCCCAGCCCGACGATGACGAGGCCGAAGGCGGGGCGGATCGTCATGGGAGGTTCGCCGCTCCCTCTCCAATTCCGTCGTCCTGAGCGGAGCCGCCCACAGGGCGGCGTAGCCGAAGGACCTCTTTTCCGACGCACGACGTGTCGAAGAGAAAAAAGGTCCTTCGACTACGCGCCGTTGGCGCTCCGCTCAGGACGACGGGTGGAGATGTCAAAGTTCGGTGTCGATCAGAGGTGCTTCTTCAGGAATTCGAGCATGCGCTCCCACGCCGCGTTGGCCGACTTCACGTCATAGGCCTCGCTGCGCTCGCTGAAGAAGGCGTGCGCGGCGTCGTAGCGGAAGATCTCCGGGCTGTGGCCAGCGCCCTTCATGGTCTTCTCGAGCGCATCGACGGCGGCCGGAGTGCACCAGTCGTCCTGGTTGGCGAAGTGACCCTGCAGCGGCACCTTGATCCTGGCCGGATCGGCGAGCTGGCCCGGCGGGATGCCATAGAACGGCACGCCGCAGGCGATGCCTTCGATGCGCGCGCAGGCCGCGATGGTGAGCGCGCCGCCCATGCAGAAGCCCATCACGCCGACCTTGCCGCCGCCCAGCTCTGCCAGGTGCTTCACCGCGCCGGCGATGTCCTGGTCGGAGGCGCCGACGAAGTCGAGGCCGCTCATCATGTGGTTGGCTTCGTCCGGCTTCTGGGTCACGCGGCCCTTGTACAGATCGGGCGCCAGCGCGTTGAAGCCGTGTCTCGCGAAGCGGTCGGCGACGCCGCAGATCTGGTCGTTGAGACCCCACCACTCCTGGATCACGACGATCCCCGGCCGGTCCTTCCCGGCCTCGGCCAGATAGCCCTTGCAGGTCGATCCGTCGGGACGCTTGAAGTCGATCAGACTGCCCATGTTTCTTTCCTCTTCGAATTTTCCCGGCGAACCATGCCGGCTCGAATACCCCTCGTCACCCCCTCACCTAACCTCTCCCCCTATCGGGGGAGAGGAATATGAAACTCAACCTCCTCTCCCCCGATAGGGGGAGAGGCTGGGTGAGGGGGTTGCGCACGTCAGAGAAGCTTCCGCAGCTCCGTCTTCAGGATCTTGCCGTAGTTGTTCTTCGGCAGCGCCTCGATGAACTTGTAGTCCTTGGGGCGCTTGAAGCGGGCGATGTTGTCGAGGCAGAGCTTGTCCAGCTCGGCGGGCGACAGCGTCTGCCCGGCGCGCGCCACGACGAAAGCCACGACCTCCTCGCCCCATTCCGGGTGCGGGCGGCCGACCACCGAGCATTCGGCGACGCCTGCATGGAGATTGAGCACGTCCTCGATCTCGCGCGGATAGATGTTGGAGCCGCCCGAGATGATCATGTCCTTCGAGCGGTCCTTGAGCGTCAGCAGCCCCTCCTCGTCGAAGGCGCCGACATCGCCGGTCCACAGCCAGCCGTCGCGCAGCGAGCGCGCCGTGGCCTCCGGATTGTTCCAGTAGCCCGCCATCACCGGATCGCCCTTGCAGATGATCTCGCCGACTTGGCCGACGGGGAGCTGACGTCCCTCTTCGTCGACGATCCGAACCTCCATGCAGGAATCGGCGCGGCCGGCGGAGGCCAGGCGCTGCTCCCAGCGCGGATGAGTGCGGTCCCAGTGATACTCCCGGCTGAGATGCGTGATGGTCATCGGGCTCTCGCCCTGGCCATAGAGCTGCATCAGCTTGTTGCCCAAAAGGTCGAGCGCGCGCTTGAGGTCGGAGACGTACATCGGCGCGCCGCCATAGGTGATGAGCCGCAGCGCATCGGGCCTGAGCTCCGACACGCTGCCATGCTCGATCAGCCGCTTCACCATCGTCGGTGCCAGGAAAATCGAGCACTCCGGCCAGCGGTTCATCAGCTCGACCGTCTCGGGCACCTCATACTTGCCGCTCTCGGGGAAAACCTGCACCGACCCGCGCGCCACCATCGGGAAGTTCCACAGGCCCGAGCCGTGGCTGATCGGGGCGGCATGCACGATAGAGCCGCCCGGCGGCGGGCGGTCGACGTCGGCGAAGTAGTTGAGCGTCATCGCCAGAAGATTGCGGTGCGTCAGCGTCGCGCCCTTCGGACGGCCGGTGGTGCCCGACGTGTAGAACAGCCAGGCCGGATCGGTCGGCTGGGCCTCGGCGATCGGGCTCGGATCGCCCACCGCCATGAACGTGTAGGCACGCGTCGTGACGTCGACGATCTCCCTGAGCGCCGGAGCATCCTTCGCGGCCTCGGCGATGGTGGCCGCGAGGTCGGGCGTCACGAAGCAGAGTTTGGCGCCTGAATTCTCCAGGATGAACGCAAATTCCCGGGCGTGCAGCTTGGCGTTCATCGGCACGGCGCAGAGGCCGGCGTGCCAGATCGCGTACATGACCTCGATCGATTCGACACCGTTGGCCATGGCGAAGGCCACGCGGTCGCCGCGGGCGAGGCCGAAGCGGGCGACGAGATGTGTGCTCATCACCGAAACCCTGCGCCACAGCTCGCGATAACTGAGATGCAGCGTCGTCCCGCGCGCCAGAGCGGGCAGGTCGTGGAACTCCTGCGCGGAGCCCAGCAGCAGATGGGCAATATTCATGGGCCGTGTTTCCTCGCACGCCGACTATTGCAGGCGTGGCATCGACCTTGCAATGTGCCGCCCATGCAGGATTTCGATTTCGCCATCGTCGGCGCCGGCATTGCCGGCGTCTCCGTCGCCTATCACCTCGCGCCCCATGCGAAAGTGATCATCCTCGAGCGCGAGAACGTGCCCGCCTATCACACGACGGGGCGCTCGGCGGCGCTGCACTCCGAGACCTATGGAAGTGCCCAGATACGCGCCATTACGGTCGCGTCGGGCCGCTTCTATCGCAATCCGCCCCACGGCTTCGCCGACCATCCGGTGCTCACGCCACGCGGCGCGCTGGTCGCCGGACATGCCGGGCAGGAAGCCGCCGTGAAGGCTGCCGCCGCCGACTATGC
>JABMNB010000194.1 GCA_013205335.1 Rhodospirillales bacterium | reverse complement strand
GACGACGTCCCTAGGGCCCCGGGCCACCGCCACCGCCACCGCCACCTTCGCCGCCACCGCCGGTAGACCCGCTCGGTTGGCTGGGCGGCGAACCGAGCGGGCGCGAGGCGTTGCTGGTCGTGACGGCCTGCGTGGCGACGAGTTGCAGGTAGGCCAGCCACGGCGCCAGCCTCGACGAGGGGTCGGCATAAGGCAGTGCGTTCGCGTTGAGTGTCCTCAGCGCGGAATCGATCAGCACCTTGTCGCCGGGGCCGATGACGTTGCCCGTCGTCTGGGTCTGCTCGAACAGGGCGAGATAGGCCTGCAACGTGTTGGGCGGCAGGATCACCGGCTCGAGCGGCGCCGCGCCGCCGGCCGGCACGAAGATCTGCGAGCCATAACGAACTGCGCGCTGCGTGCCGGCGGCATTGCTCACGGTCAGCCGGTCGCCGAACAGGAAGGTTGTCGTGGTCGAACCGTCGGCGCCCACGGTGACGGTCGCGATACCGCCGCGCACGCCGATATGGGCGCTGGGCGTACGGATGATGACCTCGCCCTTCTTGCTGATCGCGCCGCCAACGAAGCGAAAGGCCCCCTTCGTCGCGTTGACGGCCAACTCACCGACATTGCGGTTGGCGTCGAAGACGAACTTGTCGATCGTCAACTCGCTATTGGCGCCGACCGTGAGGCCGGAACCGTCGAGGAAGACCAGGTGCGCACGGTCCGCCGGTCCCGTCGTCACGCGCTCGCTGCCGAAGACGTCGATGCCGACGCGCAGGGTCCGCGTGGGCTGTGCCGGTGGCGTGCCGCGCGGATCGCCGCTCGCCGCAGAGGTCACGCCGACCTGCTGCGCGGATGCCGCCATGGCCCAGGCCAGCGGCAAAAGAAGCGTCAGGAAGATCGCGCATGATTTCCGCAAGGACATCGTTCCGCTCCCTCAGAATCGCCAGCCGATGCCCACCAGGCTGCTGAACGAATTGAAGCTGTAATTGTTGATTGAGGCGGAACGCTGGAAATAGGTCGTCTGACCCACCAGCGTCAGTCGATCGTCGAGCGGTACGGACAGGAGCAGGCCGAGATTGACGTCGGTCTGAGTGCGCACCGTACCCGGCTGGACGAAGGGATCGGGCTGGTCGTAGGTCGCGAAGGCCATCGCGGCATTGCCCGCCAGCGTCCACTTGCGCCCGTTGATGCCCACGGGATCCTCGAAACGCCACGTCAGCGCGCCGCCGAAGCCCGCCTCGCCATAGCTCTGGAAACCCGTCATCGCGATATAGCGCGTATAGTTGCCCCCCAGAGACGCTTCCAGGCTGGCCGTCAGATCTGCGCGGAGGTTGCCCGCCACCGTTCCGTTGTTGCCCGAGTTCTGGGAGTTGAAGGGCACGGAGGCAGTGTCCACGAAGTCACGCCGCTGCCCCAGAACCACGATCCCGGCACGCACCTTTTCCGTGACCGGCACCGAGGCTTCCAGCCCGGCGCCCCACGCCCAGTAGGTCGGCAGATTGCCCACGGCGATGTAACGCCCGCTTACGAAGGGCTTGAGCTGCACGCCGCTCAGGGGGCCGTCGATCAGCTCCATGCGCGGGCCCACGCCGAGGTCGAGCAGCATCACGTCGGCACCAGTGACCTGAAACTGCTTGGCCGTATAGAAGGAGAAGTCGGTCTCCAGGGTGCCATTGTCCTGGCGCCCGAAATCGTAGCGATGGCTGAGTGACGCCGCGCCGACGAAGGCGAAATCGCCCTGCCGCTGGAAGGTCGGATTGGGCACCACGGTCGCGCCAAAGGATTGCAGGGTGCCGGTGGGCAGGCTGGCAGGATTGTCGGAATAGCGGATGCCGGCCACGAACTCGCCGGTGAAGCGTGACGTGCCCCAGCGACGGTCGATGTCGCGGATGAACTCCGACGACCGTTCGGCGATATCCTTGGTCGATTTCGTCGAGGTGCGGGCGGCCTCGAAATAGGTCCGCGCCGCGTCGTAGGACTTCAGCTTATAGTACAGGACGCCCAGCTCGAACTTTACCCTCGGCTGGTCGGCATCGATGACGAGGAACCGTTCGTAGGCGGTGATCGCGCCTTCATAGTCCTCGGCAGCAGTGGCGGCCTGCGCATATTTCAGCAGGACTTCGGCATCCCCGGGATGGCGCAGGGTCTCCTCGAAGGCAGCCCGGTAGGATGCACGCTTCGCATCATTCACTTGCGCCAGGGAAGGGCTGGAAAGAGCCACCAGCGTCGACAGGAGCAGTGCCAGCCTGAAACGGTGCATCGTACTCCAACAAATATCTGCATGGACTGTACAGCCCTAGAAGAAGACTGGAAACCCAAAGCGCGATGCTTTCTGCAGAACGAACAGAGGGCGCGGGCGCACTGCATGTGAAGAGGACTCGAAGGCTTCGAGCCGATCGGTCGCCGCCTACTCGACCTGGTGACCATGCATGGCGATGCGGCGACCGGCCTGTGGCTCGCCGGCCGCAGGATCCGATCAAAACCCGAGCGTGCCGAGACCCGGGTGATCGTCGGGGCGGCGGCCCAGCGGCCAGTAGAACTTGCGGTCCGTCCCGGCGATGGGATGTTCGTTGATGCTGGCGATGCGCCGGCGCATCAAACCGTCGGCGTCGAATTCCCAGTTCTCGTTGCCGTAGGCGCGGAACCAGGTGCCGCTGTCGTCATGGAACTCGTAGGCAAAGCGCACGGCGATACGGTTGCCGGCGAAGGTCCAGAGCTCCTTAATCAGGCGATAGTCGAGTTCACGTGCCCACTTGCGCGTGAGGAACGCCTCGATGGCGGCGCGGCCGGTGATGAATTCGGCGCGGTTGCGCCATTGGCTGTCCGCCGTATAGGCGAGCGCGACCCTGGCGGGATCGCGGCCGTTCCAGCCATCCTCGGCGAGTCGGACCTTCTCCGTCGCGGTCTGCTCGGTGAAGGGTGGCAAGGGCGGGCGAGACATCGTTTGCCTCCTCGATACGTGTCAGATGATCTTGCGCGCGCGCAGGTCCGCCATCGCCGCCGCGCCGTAGCCCAGCTCACCCAGGATCGCGTCGTTGTGCTCGCCCAACTCCGGCGCGATGCCGGGCATGGCCGGCGTCTCTGAGAATTTCCAGGGCGTGCCGTGCACCTTCAGCTTCCTGCCGAGCTTGGGGTAGTCGACCTCCGTGACATAGCCGTTGGCCACGACGTCGGGATCGTTGGACGCTTCGAGCAGCGTGTTGATCGGCGCCGAGACGGTGTCGGCGCCGCGCAGCCGCGCCACCCAATCCTCGCGCGTGCCGGTGGCAAAGAGGTCGTCCAGCACGCACAGCAGCTCGGCGCGCCTGGCGTCGTTGTCGATGATGATGCCGAGATCGGCGAAGCCCGCCTTCTCCAGCCGCTCGTAGAAGCCCAGCGACGACATCGCGTCTTTCCAGTTCTCCGGGCCGACCAGCTGGAACACCAGCGGCTTGCCGTCGCGATCGTCGAAACTCGCGCTGATGCCTGGCCGCTCGCGCGTGCCGGTGACGCGGGCCTGGCCGGTCACGGGATTGCTGTCGCGCCACATCGCCGTCTGGAGCGTCCAGCCCATCAGCCGGATCTGCCCGCCGAGCAGCGAGAGGTCGATCTTCTGTCCGACGCCCGTGGTGCGCGCATGGGTGAGTGCCGCAAGCGCACCGCCGAATGCGAGGATGGCGCAGGTCTCGTCGGCCACCGACACGACGCCGGTCCGCATCTTGTGGCCCGGCATGGAATAGGCCTCGGCGATTCCGCCCAGCGCCTGCGCCATCGAATCGGTGCCCGGCAGATCGGCATGCGGGCCGTTGGGACCGTAGCCGGAGATCGAGACGTAGACGAGCCTGGGATTGACCTTGCGCAGCTCCTCCCAGCCGAAGCCGTTCTTCTCGGCCGCACCGGGGCGGAAATTCTGGCCGAAGATGTCGGCCCTGGCGACCAGCTTGCGAAGGATCGCCCGCCCTTCTTCGCTCTTGAGGTTGAGCGTCACACTCTTCACGCCACGATTGTTGGTCTCGAAGAAGCTACTGCCCGTGCCCGGCAGCACGGTCATGCGGCGCGACGGGTCGCCCCCCTGCGGCGACTCGACCTTGATCACGTCGGCGCCGAGGTCGGCCATCAGCATCTAGGGCACGGTGCCCGCCTGCGCGGTGGAGCAGGAGACGACCTTGACGCCCTGAAGCGGGCCGTGAGGGACGGACATCGACGGGACTCCTCCAAGAGGAGCCCACGCTAGAGCAAGATCAGGCGGGCGTCTGCAGTCTCGCCACGTCGCAGAAGCGAACGAGGCGGCTCGATGTTTCGTCCCACAGTGTCAGCCGCGGCGCACCGAGACCCGCGCGCAGGCCGAGGGGTGGCACGGCGCGCACCCGCTGCACCGCCTCGTGCGCCGCCGCCAGCCGGTAGTTGGGAACACGCTGGTTGAGATGATGCACGTGGTGGAAGCCGATATTGCCCATCAGCCAGCGCAGCACCGGCGGCAGGTCGAACCACGACGAGCCGTCCATCGCGGCGTCAACATAACGCCACGAGCCGCGGCCGGACCAGCGTGCGCCTGGAAAGCGATGCTGCAGGGTGAACAGCCAGACGCCCAGGATGGACGCGACGGCAATCACCGGCACATGGACCAGCAGCACCTCGCGCCAGCCCAGCAATAGCGAGAGAGTTGCGAAGACGACGACGAGGCTCGCGTTGGTGAGATAGACGGAGCGACGCTCGCGCGTCCAGGCGCGCGGCGTATCGAACGGCACACGGTAGAGAAGCAGGAAAACCAGCGGCGGCAGGACGAAGTTGGCGAGCAAAGGATGGCGCACGAGCCGGTGGAGCAGCCGTTGACGCGGCGAAAGCTCGAGATAGGCACGCACCGTGAGGCACGAGGAATAGATGTCGCTGCCGCGATCGCTGCGATCGAGATTGTTCCACTCGGCATGGTGAAGCGAGTGCTGGCGTCCCCAGCTCAGGAAGGGCGTGAAGGTACACAGGCTGCAGAG
Organism: Rhodospirillales bacterium; assembly: GCA_013205335.1. Lineage (GTDB taxonomy): Bacteria > Pseudomonadota > Alphaproteobacteria > Reyranellales > Reyranellaceae > Reyranella. The sequence goes on along the minus strand of JABMNB010000194.1, from coordinate 11,650 downwards.
CCGGCCGACGATCGCGTTGGCGCGGCGCGAGGCGAAGAACGAGCCGTGGCCACAATCGTGCTGGACGATGAACACCCGCACCATGAGGGCGCCGGTCGGCACCGCCAGCGCGAGGGTGAGCCAGATCGAGATATCGAAAGCGAGATACATCGCCGCGCAACCCGCGATGAAGGGGCCGAATGAGGTCGCGAGTTGCGTGACGCTGCGCCACGGAACAGGTCGCGCGAACGAGCCGGCAGCGTTGCGGAGTTCGGTATCGGTGACGTTCGAAGGAGGCTGAGACTCCATTGAACACCTCGTATCTCATGCACCCACCGGCTGAGACTTTAGCTATTTGGGCCTTGCACCTCCGCATGCAAGGGACCATATGAAGCTCGTCGATACACGGACATCTGATTTGGTCCGCGCCCGCAGGCATAGTTCCAGCGGCCCGCTCCACGACACTTGATCCCGAAAGCCAGTGCAATTTCGACGGACTCAGCCCGCTTCCGCTTGTTCAAACGCGGAGTCGGCATAAGGGCCCGCATATCCAAAGTCAGAAAAGGGGTCTCCCATGACAACGACTACGGGAACCGTGAAGTGGTTCAATATCCAGAAGGGCTTCGGCTTCATTCAGCCGGACAATGGCGGCACCGACGCCTTCGTGCACATCAGCGCCGTCGAGCGCGCCGGCATGAGCATGCTGAGCGAGGGCCAGAAGCTTGAATTCGAGCTCGTCGCCGATCGCAAGAGCGGCAAGATGGCGGCGGAAAACCTCAAGGCTGCCGCAACCTGATCACGGGCCGCCGGTAACGGCGGCCGCCCTCCCTTCCTGCGCGCCACCACGGATGTACTGGGGCGTGCGGAGCGGAGCGGCAACGCGATATGGCCCCGTACCTGAGAAGGTGCGGGGCCTCTTGCTTTCGCTCGCTGGTCAGTTTGTCTTGAAGACCTTCGTCATGGCCGACATCAGGTCCTTCGATCCCTTGTCCATCAGCATCGCCTTGGGCAGTTCGTCGAAACGCTGGCGTCCGCTGACCGTGAGACACGGGCCGTCCTTGCTGTCCTGGATGAGGCGCAGATTGCGCAGCCGGGTCAGATCCTGGGCGCGCATGGCGCGCACGTCCGACTGGCCGTAAGCGACACGCCGCAAGGTGACCTCCTCGTCGGGGGTGAGCACGGCCACGGGCGTGCGCGGGGGTTCGGCTTTTCGTTCAACGGTCATGTCGCGTCCTCGTCTTGCGCTTCGATGCATCGTCAGATGCTTACGGAATCGGGAGGCGCCGACGCAGACGTCGCCGAATACACCTCTTAAATGGGCGCTCGGCGCTCCGGCGGCAAGCGCTCATTCCCCAGCAGGGCCGGAGCACGAAGGCACCGACAGAGCCTCATGGGTAACGATCCCTTCGCCTCCCGCCTTCCTTCAACTGCGCACCCCAGTCGCGACTGCCACAGGCAAAGCAACGGCGTGACGGCCAGCTCCATCGCAAGCGCTCCGGCTACCGAAGGCGACAGCGCATCGCCGAGCATCACACCCAGCAGGCGGCAACCGCCGCCGATCAAGACGGTTGCCGTCAGCACGCGGATGCGCGCCGTCTGCCGCTCGATATCGGGAATCGCCGCCCAGAAGGCGAGCCCGATGGCCAGCAGAAGCCCCGAGAGATAGCGGCCATGGTTCATCTGCGAACCCACCGATCCCGCCATCGGGTGAAATACGCCCCACAGGCCTGCCACGACCGGGACGATCCCGGCCACCGCAAAGCTTGCCTGCGCGGCGCGCTTTCCCACCATCGAGGCGGCGTTCATTCCAGGGCATCCCTTCCCGGCAGTCGTGCCGGTTCGTTCCGTTTACGAAGGAAACGCGCTCTCCGATCATGAGGGTGAGAGAGTTCGCCGCGAGGCCTTCAGTAGTGATTCGCTATCGAACCTCGGGCGCCTTCAGGAATCGTTCGAACGTTTCCTTGTAGTCGGGATGCCAGCGCGACAGGGCCGGCCGGTTCTCGACGATGTCGCGCGCGGCCCACAGGATGCGGCGATTGTCGGTGTCGCGCGTGACCTCATTATCCGGGCAGAGGATATAGAAGTCGCCGTTAGCCATGCCATCCAGCAGCATGTCCACGACCTGATCGGGCGTCCAGGCGCCTGGCGGCTTCTCGGTCCGCCCGCGGCTGGTCATGCCGGTGAAGGTCGAGCCGGGGATCAGGAGATGCGCGGAGACGAGCGCACCCGGTTCGTTGCGCAGGCTGTGGGCGAGCGCTTCGGTCATCGCCTTCACGCCGGCCTTGCTGACATTGTAGGCGGTGTCGCCGGGCGGACAGGTGATTCCCTGCTTCGAGCCGGTGTTGACGATGGCACCGGCTGTGTTCTGGGCGAGCATCTCCGGGGCGAAGGTCTGCACACCGTTGATGACGCCCCAGAGATTGACCTCGAGCACGCGGCGCCAGCGATCGATATTGTCCCACGGACCGCCGCCCGGCGCAGTGCCGGCATTGTTCATCAGCACCGCGACCTCGCCGAAGGCCGAATAGGCGCGATCCTTGAGCGCCTGCACCTGCTCCAGACTCGCGACGTCGGTCGGCACCGCAAGAACGGAGTCCTTCCCCGTCGATGCGACGGCGGCGACGTCCGCGGCCGCCGCTTCGAGCCTCTCGCCGGACAGATCGGCCAGGCAAACCTTCATGCCCATCGTCGCGAACCGGCGGGCAGCGGCAAGGCCGATGCCGCCCGACGCTCCGGTGATGACGGCGACGCGGCCTTCGGACAGCGCGGGATGGTTGGCCATGCCCTTCAGTCCGGCAGCACGGTGCGGCCCAGTACGACGTCCTCGTAGACGTTCAGCGACGGCAGGCCGCCGGTGTGCATGAACAGCACCTTGGCGTTGGCTTTGAAATGCCCCTGCCGCGCGAGGCCGATCAGACCGGCCATGATCTTACCGTTATAGACCGGATCGAGCAGGATGCCTTCGGTGCGCGCCAGCATCTGCACGGCCTCGACCATCTTCGAATTGGGCACGGAGTACTTCGGCTGCCAGTAGCCGCCGAAGCTCTTCACCGCGGAGGACGGCACCTGGATGCCGAGGCCGAGCAGGTCGCAAACGGCCTGCGCTTCCTTGACCACCAGCGGCTCCTGGTCCGCAGGATCGCGGCTGACGCCGACGCCGATCAGCGGGATCTTGATATTGTTGCCGAGAAAGCCCGCGACCATGCCACCGTGCGTGCCCGAGCTGCCCGATCCCACCACCACGGCATCGAGCGCGAGGCCCATGTCGAGCCACTGGACCTGCATCTCCTGCACGCAGGCGACGTAACCCAGGCCACCGAGGGCATTGGAGCCGCCACCGGGAATCACGTAGGCCTTGCGGCCCAGCGAGGCCACGTCCTGCGCGACGCGCGACATCGCCTCGCCCATGTTGGTGCCGCCGGGAACGACGGTGATCGCCTCGACGCCCATCAGCTCGAACATGAAGTTGTTGCCGCTGGCCTCCTTCTTGTAGCTGCCGGGTACGCGCTCCTCGATCACGAAGCGGCACTTCAGCCCCTCCTTGACTGCGGCCGACAGCGTGATGCGGCAATGGTTGGATTGCGGCGCGCCGCAGGTGACGAGCGTGTCGCAGCCCTGGGCCAGCGCGTCGGCCGCCAGGAACTCGAGCTTGCGGGTCTTGTTGCCACCGGGAAAGAGACCGAGCAGGTCATCGCGCTTGATCCAGATGTCCGGCCCCACGCCGCCGGGACAGCTGGCGGCGAGGGCCTTGGTGAAATGCGGCAAGTGTTCGATGGGCGTGGGCGCGTGGGTGTAGATGCGACGCGGAAAACGAGACAAGTCCATTAAATCAGCTCCGGTTAGAAATACGCGCCCTCGCCCGCCTGCGGACGAAGTCTTCAGGTCACTCCGTGATGACTCCGCAGACGATGCGGTCCCCGGCATTGCCGGTCGGGTCGGTCTTGTAGTCGTCGGGCCCGGCGTGAATGATGATCGACGAACCGTCGGCATCGAACACTGAACTGGGCTGACCCTTGACCAGCGAGATCATGGGGTTGGCGATGTCGATCGTCAGCTCACCGTTGGCCGGGATGTGCAGGTTGGGCATGTCGCCGGCATGGGAACCTTCGGCGGCTTCCATGCCGTGCTTCTTGGACGCCGGATTGAAGTGGCCGCCGGCGCTGGTGAAGGGCGGTTCGCACTTGCCGACCGCGTGGATATGGAACGCATGCTCGCCGGGCGCCACGCCCTTCAGCGACATCTTGAGCAGCACGCCGTGCGGCGTCTGGCGGAGCTGGACGGTGCCGACGTCCTTGCCGGACGCATCCTTCAGCGACGCTTTTGCCGTCTGGGCGTGGGCGGAGAAGGAGACGGTCACTGCGGCCACTGCCATCAGGCCGCACATCACTCGGGCGATACGCATCGGTTCCTCCGTCGTTGAGTAGGGCACGCCACCCTACTCCAGGACCTTCGGCGGCCGGTAGAGCGGAAAACCGTTGAAAGGCTTCGATTTGTCGTGATCGGGCACTTCGTAGAAGCTCGATTTGCCATAGTTGTGCAGCCCGCCATCAACACGCAGGGCTATGCCCGTGACATAGGCCGCCGCATCGCTCAGCAGATAGACGATGGCGCCTGCGATCTCCGACTCCGTGCCGTGGCGCTTGGCGGGAATACGGTGCTTCACCGAACGCAGCGCCTCATGAGCGCGCTCCGGATAGCGATCGAGGCCCGAGGAGGCAATGAAGCCCGGCAGCACCGAGTTCACGCGGACGCCGGAATGCGCCCATTCGACCGACGCCGTGTAGGTGAAATTGGTCTGTCCGGCGCGGGCGGCACCGTTGTGACCCATGCCGGGATTGCCCGTCTCGAAGTCGGCGCCGATATTCACGATGGCGCCGCCATGGGCTTCCATCGAGGCGAGATAGACCGCCTTGGACACGAGGAAGGTCGCGGTCATGTTGTTGGCGACCACGGCGTTCCAGCCGTTCAGCGAGATGTCCTTCAGGGGGGCGGGAAACTGCCCGCCGGCATTGTTCACCAGCCCGTCGATGCGGCCGCTCCAGCCCATCACGCCCGCGATGGCGGCCCTGACTTCGTCTTCGCGGCGTAGATCGGCTGAAAAGACGAAAGTGTCGGGATCGGCCAGCTCCTCCTTCACGCGCTCGAGCTTCTCCATCGTGCGGCCGACGAGCGCGAGCCGCGCGCCGAGCGACTTCAGCTCGTGGGCCGTGCAGCGGCCGAGGCCCGAGCCGCCACCGGTGACGATGACGGTCTTGCCGCTGAACAGGCCGGGCCGAAATACGGAATCGTAATGAACGCTGCCGGTCACGCGACTACTCGACTTTGATGTTGGCGGCCTTCACGACCTCGGCCCACTTCATCATCTCGGCGCGCAGGAAGACGGCCAGTTCGGCGGGCGTCGAGCCGATGGCATCGGCGCCGAGGTCGGCGAACCTGGCCTTGATCTCTTCCATGCGCATGATCCTGGCGATCTCCGTATGCAGGCGCGCGATCACCGCCGGCGGCGTGCCGGCCGGCGCGATCAGGGCATTCCACTCCGAGATCTCGCAATTGGGCACGCCGGTCTCGGCGAGCGTCGGCACTTCGGGCGCCGCCGGCGAGCGCGCGGCGCTGGTGACGGCGAGCGCCCGCACGCGACCGCCGCGGGCCTGCGGCAGGGCGGCACTCATGTTGCCAAAATAGAAGGGCACATGGCCCGCCGCGACGTCGGCCACCGCGAGCGCGCCGCCCTTGTAGGGCACATGCTGGATATCCGTGCCAGTGCGCATCTTGAAGAGCTCGGCCGCGAGATGCTGGGCGCTGCCGTTGCCCGACGAGGCGTAGGAGAGCTTGCCGGGCTGGGCCTTGGCCAGCGCCACGAGCTCGGCCACGGTCTTCGCCGGATGCGAGGGCGTGATGACCATCAGCTCCGGCACCGTCACGAGGAGCGAGACAGGGGCAAAATCCTCGGGCATGCGGAACGGCATCTTTGGAAACAGCGACGGGTTCACCGCATGGGCAAAGGCGCCGATCAGCAGGGTGTGGCCGTCGGGCACGGCCTTGGCCACGATCTCGTCTCCGATCATGCCGCCCGCGCCGGGCTTGTTCTCCACGATGATCGTCTGGCCCAACGCCTCCTGCAGCTTCGGCACGATTAGCCGGGCCGTCGTGTCGGCGCCGCCGCCAGCCGAATAGGGCACGATCAGCCGCACCGGCTTGGAAGGATAGGCCTGCGCCCGCGCCAATCCGGGTGCGAGGCCCGGCGCCAGGGCCAGAACCGCCGCGGAACGCAGCGCACGTCGCCGTGAAAGCGTCATCGTTTCCTCCCGGCCTTCATGGCCGTTATTCCGGGCCGTATTTCCTGGCCGCACTTCCAGCGCCGAGCCTACACCCTAGCGGGCACGCAGCGCGAGGCGGCCGAGATGACGCTGCAGAACGCGCATCAGTGCGAAACCCGCCTGCAGGGTGATGCCGAAACAGAAAATGCCGATGGCGAACAGAACCATCTTGTCGCCGAGCGTCGGCATCAGCTCGGCCTCGCGCAGGATGACGGCAATGCCCTCGGGTACACCGATGGCGGCGCCGGCACTCGACGACATGACCAGTACGAAGAAGGCCCGGGTCACGTTGGGAAGAAAGAGGAGCGCGCCCAGCGGTGAGCCGTCGCGCAACTGCCTGAGCGCCTCGCTGCCATTGTCGGCGACATAGGCCGCAGCGTAGGGCACCAGCGACAATGCCACCGTCATGATGCCCGACGGCGCGACGGGGACGCCCAGCAGCGTCGCATCCGAGGGGATGATATTCAGCAGGAAGAACATGACGACGAAGGTCGGCGCCGCACGCATCAGGCCGATCAACGCCGTGGCGATCGCGCCGCCCACCCCGCCCGACAGCTTCGCCAAAGCGAGCAGGCCGCCGACGGCGAGGCCGATCAGCAGCGCGATGGCGGCGATTTGGAAATTGACCACCATGCCCGCGAGGAGCTGCGGCACGAAATCGGATGAAATCCGGCTCATGCCGCCACCATCTGCCGGCGCTCGAGCCAGACCCGCAGCCTGTCGCACAGCCAGACCACCACGATCACCACCACGACATAGAAGACGAGCAGCATCGAATAGGTGGTGATCCGTCCGCTGGCGAAGGAGGTGATGTCGGTGAGCGCGCTCAGAAGCTCGGGCGCGCCGATGAAGCTCGCGATCGGCGTTCCCTTGGCGGCATTGACGAGGAAGGACACGATCTGCGTCGCCGAGCGGCTGACCGCACGGCCGAAAAGCTCGACGGTCGGCGCCGGCGGCCCTCCCCGCTCGGTCCGCAGCGTTTGCATCGCCTCGGCGATGGCCTGCCCCGCATTGGCGCCGTTCATCAAGCCGAGCGCCACGATGGCCGCACCGATCGCGACGGCCGAGGAATAGGGAAACAGCGCCAGCGCCACGGCCGCAGACATGACGAGCGTCAGCACGACCGGCGAGGATTGCAGGAGAAGGGCGAGCGCGCGGGCGGGCCAGCGCAGTAAAAGCGACCGCGAACTCTGCAACGCGCCCAGCACCATGGCGAACAGCAGGGTCGCCACGAGCGCGCCGGCCACGAGGATCAGTGAATTGACGATTCCGGCCTTGAACAGCTGCCAGGCCGGCACGGTCTTGAACATCGGCAATTGCAGGGCGATGCCGGTGTTCTTCTCCAGCCAGGTCTCGAACGCCGTCACCTGGGCGGCAAAGGGCGTGGGCTGCAACGCCGCGCTCAGTGCCGGCAGGACGCAGGCCGGGTCGGCATTGCCGGTGTCGGTGTTGCAGTCGGGCCGGTTCCAGAGCGCACGCTGGCTCTCGAGGAAACCGAGACCGATGCGATTCCGCGCCGCAACGTCGAGGAAAACACCGTCGCGATGGAAGATCTGGCTCGTCAGATCGAGCGCCCGGGCGAGGCGATCGCTGCCGGTCAGCGCCACCGCCATGCCCCAGGGCAACTGGGCGAAGCCGAACTTCTTGTCGTAGGCCTGCGCGAAACCAGGTTCGGTGAAGTAGTAGTCGAAGAAGCTGTCGTCCTGGGCCGCCAGCACGCAGGTCTCGTCGCGCAGTTTGTCCGGCAGTACGCCCGCCTCGTCGAACAGCATCAGGCGGGCATTGTGCGAGACGATCTGGGCATTGGAGCCATTGCCGATGGTGACGCAGATCGTCCGGCTGGCAATGTCGGGCCAGTCCCTGATCGTGAGCCCCTTCGGTCCGACGATGATCGTCTCCGACCGGTAATAGTGCGGGCGGATGAAGCGCACTTGGCCGTCCCGCTGGGTATTGTGGCCCATGGTCGCGATGGTGAGGTCGATCTTGTCGTCGGCGAGCAGGGGGATGCGGCTCGCGGCGTTGACGCGAGTGAATACCGTCTCGACACCGAGATGCTTGGCCAGCGCCCGCGCCACATCTACATCGTAGCCTGAGCGAACCTGACCCTCGCGCGTGCCGAAAAGCGGATAGTATTCGCGCACACCGACGCGGATCTTGCCGTCACAGAAGATGCGCACCAGCCGGTCGTGGCCGGGCTGCTCGCAGGCGCCGGGCACCGCCGCCGCAGCGCGCGCCTCGTCGATCAGCTTCGCCAGCGCCGCATCCGGCGTTTCGGCATGGGCCGGCAGGCCGGCAACCGCGACGAGCCAAAGGAAGACGACATACAGAACGTGCCGCAGTGCCATGTCAGCCCCGCGTCCCGGCCGCGGCGATTTCCACGATGTGCATGTCGGCGAAAATATGCGGCCCGTAGCGGTGGACGGATCGCCCCTCCTCCGCCTGCAGGATCGAAGGTGTCATCAGGTCTATCTTCTCTTTGGAGATGTGGACCAGCACCGTCCTCACGATGTGCATCGCGAGGCCGTGCCGTTCGAGGATCCGACGCGAGCGCTCGACGTCGATGAAAGCGTTGTGCGTGATGAGGGCGCGGCCGTAGGCCGTGAAATGATCCGACAGGCCTTCGAGGAATGGATCGAGCAGCTCGCGGCCATCGATGCCTCCCGAACTCCAGGTCGACAGCCGCCCGGCCACCTCGAAATGGTCCATCGGGAAGTGCGGCAGGTTGGCGACGACGAGATCGAAGCGGCGGCCTGCCACGGGCTGCCACATGTCGCCGCGGTAGATCTCGGCCTCGTGACCGAGGTCCTGGAGGAGCGCCCTGCCGGTGGCGATGGCATCGTCCTCGATGTCGACCCCGCAAAGCGAGGCGGCGCCGAGGCTGCCCAGCACGGCGAGAATCACGCCGCTGCCGCACCCGATCTCCAGAACCCGGGCGCCGCGCACGCGACGGGGTTCCGCGCGTAGCGCATGGACCAGAGCCGCCGTGTATTCGCTCGGCCGCAGCGCCGCGACCGCCGGAGAGGGCTTGTGAGCGTCGAACATCGATCAGCGCGACATCTGCAGCGGCACGAGACGCGAGGGATCGATCGCCGCCAACCGCTTCGCCATCGTGCTCGCAACGGGATCTTCGGGATATTCCGCCACGATCTCCTGATAGCGCAACAGCGCCAGCGCATAATCCTCTGCGACCAGCGCGGTGTAGGCGCTGCGGGTGAGCTTGCAGAGGCGGACCATCGCCTCGTCCGGCTCGAACTCGCGCCCGATCCCATAAGCGCCGACCAGTTCGTAGATCGGCACCTTCGAGCGGCGGCCCTTCACGGTGACATCGTCGACCGGCCGCACGCAAAGCCGCTCGCCCGCCTCCTTGAAGACGGTATGGCTGATGCAGATTCGCGTGCCGTATTCCTTGTTGATGCCTTCCAGGCGCGCCGCGATGTTCACGCCGTCGCCCATGACGGTGTAGCTCATGCGCTCCTTGGAGCCGATATTGCCCACCAGCACGGCATCGCTATGGATGCCGATGCGGACGTTCAGCGGCTTGGTGCCGGCCGCCTCCCAGCCCGCGTTCAGTTCCTTCATGCCTTCGCGGATGCGCAGCGCCGCGAAGCAGGACCTCTGCGCATGGTCTTCGAGCAGGGCCGGGGCGCCCCAGAAGGCCATGACGCCGTCACCGATGAACTTGTCGATCGTGCCGTGCTCCATGTTGACCGCGTGGGTCACGACGCCGAGATAGGCCGACACGCGCGACAGCAGCTCCTGCGAGGGCACTTCCTCCGACATGGTGGAGAAGGCTTCGAGGTCGGAGAAGAAGATCGTGAGGAAGCGGCTGTGGCCGCCCAGCACCAGCTTCTGGTCGGAGTCGAGCAGCTGGCGCACGAGGCCGACGGGCACGAAGGCCGCAAACGACTTCACCGCCGAGTCCAGCGTGTCGATGGCGCGGGCGAGAACCGCGACCTCGCGGATCGGCGACTGCAACGGCGGCAGGTTGTCGCCCTCGAGGTCCTGGATCTTCGTCACCTTGAGCGCGAGCCGCTCCAGCGGTGCCGACACGACGCTGGAAAGGAAATAGATGATGCATATCTGAAGCAGAATGGCGATCGCGCCGAACAGGGCCAGCCGCTTGTTCTGCTCGTCGAACGCGCTGGTGAAATCGGCCAGCGGCGTGATGACGAACAGCTGCCACCTCTTGCCGAACTCGGGCGGCAGGGTCGTCAGGCTCGCGATGTAGTGCTTTCCGTCATGCACAAAGGAAAACATGTTCTCGTTGTTGCGCGGCCGGAAGCTGAAGGCGATCGCCGGCAGGTCGTTGCCGAGCGACGTGACGTGCTGCAGCTCGACCCTGCCATTGTGGCTGGTATAGGTCTTGACGCGCTCGGAATTGGCGATGACCCGACCCTGATGGTCGAGGATGTAGGACAGCGTGCTGGGGCTGATCTTGCGTTCGGTGAGATAGTTGGAAAGCCCGTCGAGCGTGATGTCGGCGGCGGCCACGCCGCGCAGCGTGCCCTCGGCATAGAACGGCGCGCCCACGGTGAAGCCGACGAGCCCAAGCGTCGCGAAGACGTCGACATCGCTGACCGACAGCTCGCCAGTCTGCTGCGCGGTGCGATACCAAAGGCGCGCGCGCGGGTCGTACGAGGTCGTCTGCTCGGACCTGCCCAACTCCTTGCGATCCTTGTCGAAGAACAGGTAGTGATCGACGGCAGCGGACCCGCGTTGCGTCGTGATCCATCGGTCGGCGTAGCGCGTCCCCTCGGGCGGCAGCTTGCCCTGCATCTCGACGGCGGGATCGATCTGCCGGGCCTGACGGAAGGAGCCGTCGTTCAGGCCGACGTACATGCTGATGATGCGATCGCTGTGCTGCAGGATGCTGAAGAGATATCCCAGCGATCGGTTACCCTCGAAGAAATCAGGCTGCTCTGCGCCGATCGAAGCCGCGCTGCGCACCAGCGACTTGATGGGATCGAAGAGGTGCTGGATGTTCTCGATGGCCTCGACGCTGAACCGCCTGATCAGCTCGTCCGCATTGTCGCGCGCGATCTTCTCGTTCGAGATGTAGTTCACCGCGACGATCGCGAAGAAGACCGGCACTGTCAGCAGGATGAACAACGTCAGAATGCTGGGACGCAGCCGCAGATTTCTCGCGAAGATGCTTGTCATTGCGGGGCGATGGGCGTCCTGAAGGCGGTAGGAACTCTATAAATGAAAGAAGCTTCAGCGTCCACGCTCCCTCTTGCGGCGCCTCTAGAGCGGCGGTCGCCTCAAATGCCAGTCGGTCTGCTGCTGATAGGCATGGCCGGCCGCCAGGATCGGCCCCTCATCGAAGGCTTTTCCGACGATCTGGAAGCCTACCG